>JAKITZ010000284.1 GCA_021647805.1 Robiginitomaculum sp. | reverse complement strand
TTATGGATAATCATCACAAAATTACTGCTAATGCTTTTATTGCCGTTGGCTCCGGTTATTGGGGTGTGCATCGGGCGACGGAGTGGTTGCTGGAGTTTTTGTTCTTTTATATCGTTGGTCCGTTAAATGTTTGGCGAAATGGTTATCTTAAACACAGTGGAAGATGGCAAGGAACTGACTTACCTGCTGGGGTTTTTTGGCAATGGCGCAAATGGTGTTTAACGGCAGATTATTTGCTCAAAGACTTGTTTGCGGGCAAATTGGGTGATCATTGGTTTGATCAGGTGAACTCACCAATTCGCTCTTATGGGTTTTCTGATGATCCAGTGGTAACACCAAAATCACTGGCGAAAACCTTGGGCTGGTATTCAAATGCTCCGCAAGAAACTGTCTGGGTTGAGGCAAATGCAAATGGGCTTGGCAAAATTGGCCATATGGGAATGTTCTCGCGTAGAAACGCAAAGTTTTGGGATCAACCACTGAACTGGTTCGAGAGTTTTTTAGACTAGGGCTTTATTTTGCTAGCCTACTTTTTCATATCCATGTCATCGTGATCTTTGTCATCTTTGCCCATATCCATGTCGCCACTCATATTCATGCTTCTGTCCGTATCCATGTCCATGTGCATTTTGCCATCGGTATCAGTATGGGTTATCATGAACAGGCGTTGGGCGATTAAAATAGCTGCAAAGCCAGCCAGCGACACATAAATCACCAATGGATCGTTTTGGAACTTCATTAAAATGAAGGCACTTAGGATAATTACGTCGAGAACGATGGCAATTAACGGAATGATCGGGTTGGCTTTGGTTTCTTTGCGTAAATATCGAAACAGCCCCCAATGAATAACAATATCCATCAGTAGGTAAAATATTGCCCCGATAGATGCAATCCGTGTCAGGTCAAACAAGATGGTCAAAGTGATGGCCAATACCACGGTGAACACCAATGCCGGATTGCTCATGCCTTTGTACAATCGTGGTAATTGTTTCATGGCGCTTAGCATGGCTAGCATTCTGGAAGCCGAAAACACGCTGGCGATCAAGCCGGAAACCGTGGCCACAATCGCCAGAAGAACCGTAAGTATCAAACCCCAATCGCCAAATACCGGACGGGCAGCGGCGGCCAAGGCATAATTTTTAGCGGTAATAATTTCTTCAACGCTCAAACTGGCAGAGACCGACAGAGCCAATAGGGTATAGATCACAGTACAGATCACAATTGACCAAATTATTGAGCGCCCAAGGTTTTTGTGTGGATTTTGAATATCATCGCCTTGGTTGGTAATGGTGGTAAAGCCCTTAAAAGCAAGGATCGCCAAGGCCAGCGCGGCAATGAAATTAAAACTACCGCCCGATGCCACATCGGAAACTGAACGTCCCCAATTGCCAATATCTGGAAAGCCAGCAAATGCCAGCCCGGCTATTGCCAAAATAGAAATTCCGGCAATCTTGATAACGGCAGTAAAGTTAGCGGTTCTTTCAATGGTTTTGTTGCCGGCAATATTGATCAAATAAGCGGCGATAATCAGTAGCACTCCTAAAATCGGTACCCACAAAGCAGTATTTTCAACTTCAAACAGCCGCAAAGTATAAGCACCGAATGTTCTGGCAACTAGGCTTTCGGCAATTACCATCGAGACGTACATCAGTAATGAAAACGTGCCGGCTACAGTTCCTGGCCCGTAAGCTTTGCGCAAGAACATCGCAACCCCGCCAGAAGACGGATAGGCGTTAGAGAATTTAACATAAGAATAGGCACTGAATGAAACGACAATTGCTCCGGCTATAAAGGCCAATGGAAATAAATCTCCGACCAATTCGGCAATTTGACCCATTAGAACAAAAATCCCGGCGCCGATCATCACTCCGGTGCCCAAAGATATTGAGCCGATCAGCGACAGTTTGCTTTTTGTATCTTGTTTCATGCTGCACCTTAATGCTTAGCTGTGATCCCACTAAGGCTCTTATGGTTGGGTAGTCAATGACAGGTGCGTATATTGTATAGAATACTGTGTTGGGAATTATTGCTGGTCAAGCAGTGCAGAC
>JAKITZ010000058.1 GCA_021647805.1 Robiginitomaculum sp. | reverse complement strand
AAAGCGAACACAACGAGTGCATTGAATACATCTGTTCATATTGGTTTTCACCAATGGCCCCATGTTTTTCTCGGACACTGCACGCTTTATTTCATCATATCTGGTTTCAGAACGGCCATAGCCTATCGCTTGATCCTGTAGATCACACTCGCCGCCTTGATCGCAAATCGGACAATCAAGCGGGTGATTGATAAGTAAAAACTCCATCACCCCTTCACGAGCCTTTTTGACCACCGCTGTATTGGTGCGAATATTAGCCGGACTGCCATCACGATTTGGCCGCAGATCATTCAAGCTCATGGCGCAAGAGGCCATAGGCTTTGGTGCGCCATGCCATTCCACCAAACACATGCGGCAGTTTCCAGCCACGGACAAACGTTCATGATAGCAAAAACGCGGAATTTCCGCCCCCGCTTCCTCACACGCCTGCATCAAGGTGTAATAACCCGGCATCTCATACTCGGTGCCGTCAATGTTTACTTTACGAAGGTCGGCCATACCGTCCCTACCCCTTACACTTAAAACCAGGATTTATTGCCAACCACATATTGTTCGTGGAATTCCTGGTCAGATTTTAGCAGATAAATAATGAACTCTATAAAGGCGATTAAAAGGTTTATCAAAGCTGGCAAAATCAATAACCACCCAATAGTTCCACACAAAAGCATGATAATACCAGCACCGGTTTTACCTAGGTAAAACTTATGAACTCCAAGGCCGCCCAAAAAGAAAGCCAATAACGCAGCAACTATTTTATTTTTGTCACCAGAAATCCCCGATGCCGTTGCTACAGAATAAATACTCTTTGCAACACCGCCTTCGACTTCAAAGTCCACGGTAGTACCATTAGGAATTGATCGTATTCCGGCTTTCAAATCACCGCGAACAAAGTCATATCGATTACCATCATCACCACTGATTACGCCAGAACCTTTGGCATCATCATAACCTAATACTTTACCCTGCATAATAATCTCCCTTGTAAACATGGAATAAATTAATCATCGAAATGTCTCACCAATATTTTGTCTCTCAACGGGCCACCTACTTAGAGCCAACACCCAAAGCATAACTAAATTCAATATTGGAACCAAAGACAACAAAGAAAGCCAACCAGAAAAATCCATTCTGGTAAGGATTTTCCAAATTGTAAAAACCACGACAAACAGATATAAAACAACAAGAATTAATGTCATCAAACCAATAGACCCTCCCATATCATCCTCCTACTCCGCCGCAACTTGGTGGATATTTTTACCCACACGATAATTGTTAATTTTGTCTTCGATCTCGTGCCTAAAATGCCTAATCAAACCTTGCACCGGCCAAGCAGCAGCATCACCAAGCGCACAAATTGTATGTCCTTCAATTTGCTGACTAACATTTAGCAGTAAATCAATTTCTGACATTTCTGCCTTGCCAGCGCACATTCTGGTTAATACCCGCCACATCCAGCCGGTTCCCTCTCGGCACGGCGTACACTGACCACAGCTTTCGTGTTTATAGAAATATGCCAAACGGGTTATTGCCTGCACCATATCGGTGCTTTGATCCATAACGATCACACCAGCAGTTCCAAGGCCGGATTTATGTTCAGCCAGAGCATCAAAATCCATCAATACAGTATCGCAAATATCTCGTGGTAAACACGGAACCGACGATCCACCGGGGATCACAGCTTTGAGGTTTTCCCAGCCGCCAATAACACCGCCAGCATGGGTTTCAATAAGTTCTTTTAACGGGATCGACATTGTTTCTTCGACATTACATGGCTTATTGACGTGTCCAGAAATACAATAAACTTTAGTACCGACATTGCCCGGTCTGCCAAACGATGAAAACCAAGCAGCTCCACGACGTAAAATAGTCCCAGTTACGGCGATACTTTCAACATTATTGACCGTAGTCGGACAGCCATAAAGACCAGCATTGGCCGGAAATGGCGGTTTTAACCTTGGTTGACCCTTTTTACCCTCAAGGCTTTCAAGCAGTGCAGTTTCTTCACCGCAAATATAAGCCCCAGCGCCATGATGCACAAAAACATCAAAATCCCAACCAGAGCCGCAAGCGTTTTTACCAATCAAGCCATCAGCATAGGCTTCGTCAATTGCAGCTTGCAAGCGTTGGCGCTCAAACACATATTCACCACGCAAATAGATGTAACAAGCATGGGCGCACATAGCAAAAGCCGCAATAAGGCAACCCTCAAGCAATAAATGTGGATCATGACGCATCATGTCACGGTCTTTGCAGGTTCCCGGTTCGCTTTCGTCGGCATTTACCACCAGATAATGTGGTCTAGTACCAACTTCTTTGGGCATAAACGACCATTTTAATCCGGTAGGAAAACCAGCACCACCACGGCCACGCAGGCCAGAAGATTTGATCTGATCAACAATCCAGTCCGGGCCGTAATTTAAGAAATCACCAGTTCCATTCCACGCGCCGCGCTTTTTCGCCGATGGTAGCCGCCAGTCTTCACGACCATAAAGGTTGGTAAAAATGCGATCCTTATCTGCTAGCATTATTTAGCACTCCTTTTGGTAGTAGTTTTCTTTGTTGCGGTCTTTTTCTTGGCGGTTTTTGGCTTAGACGCTTTCGGTTTAGAGGGGGCGTTAGGAATGCTCTTTAATTTTTTGGCTTTTGAACCATCGAACAATGATTTATCAATCAAAGTCAGGCTTTCGCCAATTGGTGCTGATGCCTGTCTGTCTACCCGCGACCCCGGCATTGCGGCTTTGCCAGACGCAAGTTCATCTAGCAAAGAGTTCATGCTTACTTCGTCCAAGTCTTCGTAATAATGATCGCCTTTGGCATTAGAGATTTGCACCATTGGCGCATTAACGCAGGCACCAAGGCATTCCACCTCAGTCCAAGAAAATAAACCATCATCGGAAACCGTACCGGCGGAACCAATTCTGCTTTGGCAAATTTTGATCAAATCACCGGAGCCACGCAACATACATGGAGTTGTGCCGCATACCTGTATCAGATGCTTGCCGACCGGCGCTAAATTAAACATGGTGTAAAAGGTAGCTACTTCTAAGACCCGGATATAAGCCATATCAAGCCGATCGCCAATAACCCGCATTGCTACTTCGGGTAGCCAGCCATCATTATCCTTTTGGGCTATCCACAACATTGGAATAACCGCAGAACGTTGTTTGGTCTTGGGGTATTTTTTTAACCAGTATTTAACCTGCTTTTCACCAGAGGCAGAAAAAGCAAAGCTTTGCGGTTGTTGTTTGGCAAGTTGACGCGAACCCATCAGGCGACTTCCTCTATTTCTATACCATGGTGAGATGCTGCAACTTTGAAACAACCAAGGCATAATAACCTAAGAAGATCATTTTGTTGGTTCACCCATTGCTCATCACTCAATTTATTACATTTTTCACAAACAGCGTCATATTCTTGGTTTTCGACCGACCAATAAAACCCAACCTCTTTGCCGGTTTTCATTGCCTTAGCAATATGCTTGCAAACAGCAGTTTCCAGCTGCTTACCATGCGTGCCGCATTGAAGATAATTGGTCATGAAATGCCCCGCATATTTAACACCTGTTGCATGATCAATTTACTCTCTTATCAGTTTCAGGGTTAACATTGGCCAATTGGATAATTTTGATCTTTTTATCAAATTCATTCTCAGTAATCACACCCTCGTCGCGCAACCATTTGAACTTACCAATTTCTTCATTGATGTCATTTTCAGAATTAATATCACCATAAATCATCAAAAACTGCTCACGGCGATGGTTGAACATTTCCTGCACAATATTGTCATGATCATCATTTTGTAGAACCATAACATTACCCTTTGCGGTTCTAAATATAGTATATTTAACTTGGCTAAATTGAAATACAGCCAAGCAAATAGCACCAAGCAGTAACCAAAGCCCATCAGCCATTGTCAAACTGCCATCAACCATACCCAAGCCCAATATAATCAGTCCTAGCAAGCACCAGATAAATCCGACATTTCGCAGCCAAATATTTTTATCAGTAAAGGTAGAGCGGTCATTTGGCACCGAAGTATAAGCAACGCGAAATTGTTCTTCGGTTTGATTGTCCTTGTGATAATATTTGAAGCTCTCGGAGCCAAAATCAAACTTTATGGTGTTGAAAAATTTCTTCTGAACAATTTCACTCATCGATCAATCTCCCCGAACACCACGTCCAAAGTCCCGATCAATGCCGCAACATCGGCCAGCATGTGACCTTTTGCCATGAAGTCCATGGCTTGCAAATGAGCAAAGCCCGGAGCCTTGATTTTACAGCGGTACGGCTTATTTCCACCATCAGAAACCAGATAAACCCCAAACTCGCCCTTGGGAGCCTCAATCGCCGCGTAAATCTCACCTTTTGGTACATGAAAGCCTTCAGTAAACAGCTTGAAATGATGGATCATCGCTTCCATTTATTGTTTCATTTCGGCGCGTTTTGGTGGCGCGACCTTGCCACTGGTTTCCATGACCGGCCCTTTTGGCATTTTGGCGATACATTGCTCGATAATATGGATTGATTGGCGCATTTCTTCCATGCGTACCAAATAGCGATCATAACAATCACCGTTCTTACCAATAGCAATTTCAAAATCCAGCTCGGAATAAACTTCATACGGCTCAGCCCGTCGAATATCCCATGCCATGCCGGAACCACGAACCATTACTCCGGAAAAGCCCCAATCCAGCGCGTCTTGTTCAGTTATTACACCAATTTCACAATTACGTTGCTTGAATATACGATTATTATCGAGCAGGCCTTCAATGTCTTTTAGCACAGCCGGAAAAGTTTTACACCACGCACCAATGTCATCAATTAAGTCTTGCGGTAGATCCTGATGCACACCACCGGGGCGAAAATACGCAGCATGCAAACGCGCACCGCAAGCCCGTTCATAAAACACCATTAACTTTTCGCGCTCTTCAAAACCCCATGCCAATGGAGTTAAAGCACCGACATCCATTGCTTGGGTAGTGATGTTCAACAAATGACTTAATATCCGGCCAATTTCCGAATACAAAACCCGTATATATTGCGCCCGACGAGGAACTTCGATATCAGCCAACCGCTCAATAGCCAGACAAAATGCGTGCTCTTGGTTCATTGGCGCAACATAGTCCAACCGATCAAAATACGGCATTGCCTGAACATAAGTTTTGTGTTCGATCAACTTTTCTGTACCACGATGTAAAAGGCCAATATGCGGATCAACCCGCTCGACCACTTCACCATCAAGATCAAGTATCAGCCGCAAAACCCCGTGCGCTGCCGGGTGTTGAGGACCAAAGTTAATAGTAAATTTGCGTTTTTCAGTTTCTGGATCAGCCATTTTTTGCCTCACCCTTTGCCTTCTCTTCAGCCACGTAATTTGCGCCTTCCCATGGGCTTATATCGTCAAATGTTCTAAATTCTTGTGGCAATGATACTGGTTCGTACACCACTCGTTTTTGTTGCTCGTCATAACGGCACTCAACATGGCCGGACAATGGAAAGTCCTTGCGCAAGGGGTGGCCGGTAAAACCATAATCGGTTAACAGTCTTCGTAAATCAGGATGGCCAGAGAAAACTATACCAAACATATCAAAGGCTTCGCGCTCATACCAATCAGCCGCCGGGTAAACAGAAACCGCACTAGGTACTACCTCGTCTTCATCAACCATGACTCTTAGGCGAATAC
Organism: Robiginitomaculum sp.; assembly: GCA_021647805.1. Lineage (GTDB taxonomy): Bacteria > Pseudomonadota > Alphaproteobacteria > Caulobacterales > Maricaulaceae > Robiginitomaculum_B. Next base: position 5,963 of record JAKITZ010000058.1, on the reverse strand, counting down.
GATGGTTACAATACATCGATAGAAAATGGTAAATCACCTCAAATCTAGAACTGCGCCCCGGATAATCAACACCGCAAATATCTACTAATGTGCTAAACCTGCACTGAACATCATCACGCAAGAAACCAAGCACGTTAAGAAGTTGATCTCGATGAATTTCTATTGCCAAGTCACCATTGGTAATGGTTGAGCCAATCAGAGCATCACCAATTTTTTCAGCTAGATATGTATCCAGTTCTTGCAGCTTACTCATCGGATAATATCCCCCTCACGGCGAATTTTTTTCTGTAATTGCAAAATACCATAAACCAAAGCCTCGGCAGTTGGCGGACAGCCGGGAACATAAATATCCACCGGCAATATCCGATCACAACCACGCACTACTGAATAAGAATAATGATAATAACCGCCGCCATTGGCACATGACCCCATAGAAATCACATAACGCGGGTTTGGCATTTGATCATATACTTTACGCAAAGCTGGCGCCATTTTATTGGTCAAAGTTCCAGCGATTATCATAACGTCCGATTGCCTTGGTGAGCCACGCGGCGCAAAGCCCAAGCGCTCGACATCATATCTAGGCATAGCTGTGTGCATCATCTCGATGGCACAACAAGCAAGCCCGAAAGTCATCCACATTAACGAGCCGGTTCTTGCCCATGTGATCAGTTCATCAGCACTGGCGATGACAAAGCCCTTGTCCATCAAGGCATCATTAACCCCGTCAAAATACGGATCGTGTTTTTTGGGATCATAAGCCGGAGTTAAAGCGGTAGCGGCTTCAAAGGCTGATGGTTTATTATCACTCATAGCTTATTCCCACTCCAACGCGCCGACTTTCCAAGCATAGATAAAGCCTATACCTAGTTCAGCTAAAAATATCATCATTGACCAAAACGCATACGGCCCGACCTGCCCTAAGGTAACTGCCCATGGAAATAAAAACGCTATTTCGAGATCAAATATGATGAACAGGATCGCCACCAGATAAAATCTGGCATCGAATTTCATTTTCGAGTCATCAAATGGATTAAAGCCGCACTCATAAGTAGATAGCTTTTCCGGATCCGGAGATTTGGGAGCCATGATCAACGGCATAGCCAAAAACGCAAAAGCAATAACCAATGCAATACCAGCAAAAATAAGCACCGGTAGATAGTCGAGTAGCAAACCACTCATCGTCAAGCTCTCCATGATACACAACGTTTAATATAAACTATCTAGTATCTATCGACAAAAATTATGGCGCGACTCACTATTGAATACGCCCCCGCACTGCACCAGAAGCTAAAACCGTATTGGCAATATTGCAATCTCTGAATTGTCGATTTTCGCGGAAATAATGCCGCAGTTAGTCACAAACACGATTTTTATAACAATCACAAATAAATCATCACTTTGCCCAGATTTCGGCATGTTTCACACGCCTATTGGTTTCGAGGGCTATCTAAAAGGAATTGATTAAATGAAATACTTGCAGCAAACATCAGCTTTGGCCATTAGTATCGCTATAGCAACCATGGCAATCAACACTCCAGCAGAAGCCAGCTCACGCTATGAAAAGGTAGAAGTAGCATTTGTCCTTGATACCACTGGCTCCATGTCTGGACTTATCGAAGGAGCCAAACAGAAAATTTGGTCAATTGCTAATGAAATTATTGATGTTGAAGAGGGCAGGCAAACCAAGGTCAGCTTTGCTCTTATCGGCTATCGTGATCGCGGCGATGCATATGTAACCAAGTCCTATGACATGACCGATGATATTCACGGCATTTACGGTAATTTGCTGCAATTCAAAGCGAAAGGTGGTGGCGATAGACCTGAATCAGTCAATCAAGCACTGTATGAAGCGGTTAATGAGCTTAGCTGGAGTAGTGACCGTAAAACCTTGCGCATGGTGTTTTTGGTTGGCGATGCTCCGCCGCACATGGATTATGATAATGACATTCAATATCCGCAGACCACGCGGATGGCTAATGAACGCAATATTATTATTAACACCGTACAAGCAGGACGTGACAGTCAAACCTCTCGTATCTGGCGCACTATCGCCAAACTTGGCCAAGGGGATTATGTGGCAATACCGCAAGATGGCGGAATGCAGGTGGTTAACTCGCCTTATGACCAAGACATCGAAGTACTGCAACAGCGGATCAGTAATTCGACTATGGGCTATGGCAATGCAGAAACTCGTAAAAAGTTTCGTTCCAAACGCGATACAGTGCTTGGCGCATCATCTTCTGTGGCCTCTGATATGGCGGAGTATCGCCTAAAGGCTGGCAAAAGCAATCAGGTAATAACCGGAGTTAATGAGCTGATTGAAGATTATGAAGATGGTAAAATCAAGCTTGAAGAAATTGCTGATGCAGATCTACCCGCTGAGTTAAAAGAGCTCAACCCAGAGCAAAGACAGGCAAAGGTTGAAACTCTGGTAGCCGAACGAGCGCAGCTAAACAAGAAACTCGAAACACTGGTAAAACAACGTGAAACCTTCGTTGAAACCAAGCGAAAAGAAATCGAAGCAAAAACAGAAGAAGACGCTTTTGATACTCAGATTCGCAAATCTATCGAAAAGCAAATGAAGTCCAAATAAATAACCGAAGCCTCACCCAAACTTGCCGGCAATATAGTCTTGGGTGCGCTTTAGCTTTGGCTCAGAAAACATTTGCTTAGTTGTTCCGGACTCTATGATTTTGCCAAGGTGGAAAAACGCCGTGTAATCAGAAACCCTTGCGGCTTGTTGCATTGAATGGGTGATAATTACGATTGTGAACTTCTTCTTGAGGTCATTTATTAAGTCCTCGATGATTTTGGTGGCTATAGGGTCAAGCGCAGAACATGGCTCGTCCATCAAAATCACTTCTGGTGTAACAGCAATAGCTCTGGCAATACATAAGCGTTGTTGCTGGCCGCCAGAAAGTGAGGTTCCAGGATCTTCTAGTCGGTCTTTTACCTCGCCCCAAAGACCGGCGCGGTTCAGGGATTTTTCCACCAATTCATCCAACTGTTCTTTATTGCTGGTCAACCCGTGAATTTTTGGACCGTAGGCTACATTCTCGAATATTGATTTTGGAAATGGATTTGGTTTTTGAAACACCATGCCGATTTTCTGACGCAGCAAAACCACATCAACTTTTTTCTTGTAGATGTTAAAACCGTCAAGCAGAACATCACCGTCAATTTTACAACTATCAACCACATCATTCATTCGGTTCAAACACCGCAGAAAAGTTGATTTACCGCAACCAGAAGGGCCAATCAGCGCGGTAACTTTGTTTTTGCGTATCTCAAGGTCTACATCAAACAAAGCCTGCTTATCACCATAAGAGACGTTTAAGCCCTTGGTTTGCATTCTGATATTTTTATCTTTCATGGGATTTCCGAGTGCTTTAAGTATGATGAGAAAGTTCGCTTACCAGTCATACTGGAATTTCTTTCTGATATAAGCCGCAGTTCCATTTACCACGCCGAGTATCAATAACAATATTATGATACAAGCCGAAGTTTTTTCAACAAAACCTAATTCCGGGCTGTCTGCCCACAAATATATCTGGGTTGGCAGTGAAGTTGCCGGATCAAGAATGCCAGTTGGCACATCGGCAACAAAGGCCACCATGCCTATCATAAGTAGTGGCGCAGTTTCACCCAAAGCACGGGCGATTCCAAGGATTGTTCCGGTCAATATTCCCGGCAAGGCATAAGGAATAGTGTGGTGCAATGTCACTTGAACCTTGGTCGCACCCAAAGCGGTAGCGGCAAAGCGGATAGACGGCGGAACCGCTGCCAGTGCGTTGCGCGAGGCAATAACAATAGTTGGCAAAACCAGCATCGACAAAGCAAAGCCACCAACCAATGAAGATGAGCGCGGCATGCCAAAGAAATTCAAATATATTGCCAACGCCAACAGTCCAAAAATGATCGACGGAACCGCCGCCAAATTATTTATGTTGACCTCAATCAGATCGGTTAGCTTGTTCTTTGGCGCAAATTCCTCAAGATAAACCGCAGCGCCAATGCCAATAGACATTGAGATAAGCATACAAACGACGATCGAAAATATCGACCCCATAATGCTGCCTAAAATCCCGGCTTGCTCCGGCGCACGGCTATCACCATTGGTGAAAAAGCTCGTGTTAAATACAGAACGCACCGAATTATCTGCCTGTAATTCCTCTAGCCATTTGATCTGTAAGTTTTTGATTTTTCGCTTACTCTCATCAACTTCATTGCTGGTTTTTCCCTTGATATACATATCAATTAACGAAGAAGCCGGTAGCCAAACTTGATCAGTCGTACCAATTATTTGAGGGTTTTTACTAACCATATCACGCAGGTTATTGGTTCCCCCTTTGCTAACCAGCTTGTACAGCATGAAGCGTTGTTTACGCCCTTCGGCCTCAGGGAATTGTTGCTTTAACGAGTTTTGTAAAATTTTACGGTAATTACCTGTTTCAACCAAGCTTTGCTCAAATGTCACAACTATTCGTAATTGCGCCTGAGAAAAGGCTGTATAACCATCGGCAATAATACTGGCAAAAAACACCAATAAAAAAATCATTGAAGCAGCAATCGCACTAAACCCAAAAACACGAAACCTACGCTCTCTTGCGTGTCTTTTAGCTAGATGCACCTGTTTTTTTTTAGAACTACCCAGTTTAAGCTTAAACGGGTTTTTCTTTTTCTTGGCGCGCTTCACAGCGATTTTTGCAGTTCGCTTAATCATATTGTTCTCGATATTTTCGGCTAATAAACAAAGCCGCCACATTCAAAACAAGGGTAAAGAAAAACAACGTCAACCCAAGGGCAAAGGCCGCCAGAGTTTTCGCACTATCAAACTCTTGATCGCCAACCAGCAAAGTAACAATTTGCACGGTAACCGTAGTTACCGCCTCAAATGGATTGGCGGTCAACTTCGCCGCCAAACCAGCGGCCATCACCACAATCATAGTTTCACCAATACCACGTGAAATGCCCAATAACATGGCACTGATAATCCCCGGCAACGCCGCCGGTATCACTACTAATCGCACGGTTTCTGAACGAGTTGCACCCATGCCGGTAGATGCGTCTTTTAGCGATTGCGGAACAGCATTCATTGCATCATTCGATAATGACATAACATAAGGTATGATCATAATGCCCATGACGATTCCGGTGATCATCGCACTTTCCGAGGCAATCGAAAGTCCAAAGACGTCCCCTACCCCACGCAAAAATGGCGAGAAAGTAATTACTGCAAAATACCCGTAAACCACCGTTGGCACACCGGCCAGCATTTCCAGTATTGGTTTTATCGAAGTGACGGTTTTTTTAGGAGCATATTCGCTTAAATATATCGCTGAGAACAGGCCAACTGGCGCGGCAATACACATGGCAATAAAAGTGATCAACACTGTACCCATAAATAGCGGCACTGCGCCGAACGAGCCGGAGCTACCGGCTTGGTCGGCTCGCATCGCAGTTTGCGGTGACCATTGAGTGCCAAACAAGAAGTCCCAAACCGGAACAATATTAAAGAACCTAATCGATTCAAATAAAACAGAAAAAACAATCAAAAAGAACGCCACAAAAATCCAAACAGCAGCGGCCATCCGCAAAGTCCTCCAAAAAGTAATCAAAGACCATCGCGCAATCGTATTCAACGGCGACAACTACACCCAAGAATGGCAAGACGAAGCACAATCACGAGGCCTTCCAAACCTGCGATCAACACCAGACGCAATCCCAGCACTCAAAGGCCAAAAAATTGCCTCAATGTTCAAAAAATACAAAGTCCTGACCAAGTTAGAACTTGAAAGCCGGATAGAAATCTTTGCCGAAAAATATGTCACGCAAATCGGCATTGAAACCCGCGAAATGATCTCCATCGCTCGGACCATGATCCTCCCAGCCGCCATCGAACATCAACACCGGCTCGCCCAAGCAATCGTCTCAACCGAATCAGCAGGCGTCGACGCATC
>JAKITZ010000057.1 GCA_021647805.1 Robiginitomaculum sp. | reverse complement strand
GGCTTGTTCGAAAAAACTGGCGATACATGGTTGTTCCAGCTCTGGACTTACATCGCGCCTGGCATCTTGTAGCAAGCTTACCAGATCATAGGCCGGGTGACCAAAAACTGCGTCTTGAAAATCCAACAAGCCAATATTGGCAATTTTCTTTCTAGCCGGAAGCCATAGTAAATTATCCGCATGAAAATCACGCAGCACCAATACTTGTGGCTGTTGCGTTAAGGGCTGTAAAATTTGGCTCCAAGCTAACTGTAACTGCTGGCGAAGTTCATCATCAACATCGACACCAATAAAAGGTAAATACCAGTCAACCAACAAATCGGTTTCTGCCAGCAGCGCATGGATATCGTATTGCAATAACGGCCATTGGAAATGCTGCATCTGAGCCGTTTCGCTAAAACTACACCGAGCCAGTGCTGCTAACATGCTTACTGCCTCTTGGTATAGTTTTGGTTCTTGCTCGGGGTTTTGCCTCAAAACCCCGCTAAACATCTGCTCGCCTAAATCTTCCAACAATACCAATCCATTTGTCGGCTCCGCTGCAATAGTTTTCGGAGCGGAAAAACCCCTGCTCAATAGCTCATTGGTAATACAAATAAACGCTTCGCAATTATTTGCCGCTAATCTTGCTGTTGCGGTATAGCCCAGTTGCTCTCGTTGTTGTGGTGTAGCCTCTGGCGGGCAAATGTCTGCATCAATTGGCGCGTCCATTAAAATGGCGGTTTTTCTTTTTAAGTGCAGGCGCTCATATTTTCTAGTAGAAGCATCTTGCGCCAATGGCGTGGTTTTAGCTTTGCTCCAACGAGTGCTTTTTAGGAATAGTAAAATATCAATCGAGCGATTTAGATCATCAAAGGACATTGATACGTTGCTCCCACTCTTTACCCATGGCTCGTAAAACTACTTTTCGACCCTCTCCATAATGAGAGAAACAAATATCCAAACGTGATGCCGGCGCCATTTCGCCCATTCGATCCGGCCACTCAATCAAACAAAGCGCATGATCAAACGCATCTTCTAACCCAAGTCCGATCACTTGTGTAGGGTTATCCAGACGATATAAATCAGCATGCCAAACCTCAAACTTTTCTGCGTCCCAGACATGTACCAAATTAAAGGTCGGACTCGTGACATTATTGTCTGATCCGCAAAGCTCTGAAATTACACCTTTGGCAAATGTTGTTTTGCCAGAGCCAAGATCTCCGATCAGAAACACCACATCACCGGCAGTTAATAATTTTGCCAGTTTGCTGCCGAATTGCTGCATCTCTTCAGCAGTATCAAAAGTAAAATCATCAGAATTTTTAGATTGTTGAAGCATTGTTTCTCTTTGTTGGGCTTGATCTTGGTTGGGAACGCGATACATACCATTTGAAATATAAACCAGAATTTACGGAACAGACATTCAAATGACCAGAATTATCTTTATTGAAAGCGACGGAACCCGCCACGAAGTAGATGCAGAACAGGGAGCTACTGTTATGGAAGCCGCGGTAAACAATATGGTTCCGGGTATTGATGCCGATTGTGGCGGTGCTTGTGCCTGTGCAACTTGCCATGTTTATATTGATGAAGCTTTTACCGATAAAACCGGAACCGCTGAAAGCATGGAAGAATCAATGTTAGATTTTGCTTCCGACATGAAAGCCAATTCAAGACTATCTTGTCAGATAAACATATCTGATGAAATGGACGGGTTAATTGTTCGTCTGCCGCGCTCCCAAGGATAAATTCTCAACATCAAAAATATGATAAATCCTCCAATTGCACTTACTGGTGATCCGCTTGATCGCTGTGATGCTTTACGAAAACAACAGGGCAAAGTAGAGCAATTACAAAATCATCTAGATGCAATTTTTATTGTCTTGCTTGGTGATGAAATCTTGATCGGTGATGACCAAACTTTGGCAGTAGTTAATAATAGTATCTTGCCGCAAATAATTTTAAGTGACACAGGATTGCTGTTTTTAGGAATTGAGCCGCAAACCAAGCGTCCATGGTTTGTAATATCCGCGCAAGAAAGTGCCCCAGAAAACCAGGAATTATTGCAGACAATCGGACGGTTTGTTCCGCCTAGAGAAGCGGTGAGCTTTTTACCTTCCAGTGATTTAGCATTAGCCGGTAGAGCGTTGTCACTTAATAGCTGGCATCAGAACAACCGGTTTTGTGCTTGTTGTGGAACTTTGACTATCAGCACTGCCGGCGGTGAAAAGCGTGAGTGTATTTCGTGCGAACGTGAATATTTCCCAAGAGTTGATCCGGCAGTTATCATGATGGTGGTCAAAGACGATGTTTGCTTGTTAGGACGAAATGCCAGCTGGCCAGAGGGTGTTTATTCAACATTAGCCGGTTTTGTTGAACCGGGGGAAAGCGTCGAGGAGGCCTGTCGGCGTGAAGTGATGGAAGAGGTTGGCGTTAAAGTTGGTGATGTAAGTTACGCTTTTTCACAGCCTTGGCCATTTCCTCACTCGATGATGATTGCATTAGTGGCGCAGGCTTTGAGCAGTAAAATCACTCTTGAAGATGAATTAGAAGACGCACGCTGGTTCAGTCGCAAAGAAGCCATTGCTATTGTTAATGGCACACATGATCAAGTCGCCCAGCCATTTGCAAAGGCTTCTAGCGGAGTATTGTTACGAAATTGGGCGTTTAAAACGTAAGATAATGCGCCCTTTTTCAAGAGCGCGGATGAGCTTTAGCCACCGCATCGGCCAGATGTTTGGCATCAACAGCAGCATAAATTTGTGTCGACGATAACGAGGCGTGGCCAAGCAATTCCTGAATAGTACGCAAATCACCGCCACCAGATAACAAGTGCGTGGCAAATGAATGACGCAAAGCGTGCGGGCTTGTTGAGGCTGGCAAGCCGAGCCGGCTGCGTAATTCCTGCATTAATCGTTGCGCGTCTCTGGCGCTCATTGCACCGCCACGTTTAGCCTTAAAAACCGCACTGTCGCCCAAGACAGGAAACGGACATAACTTGACGTAACTGTTAATTGCTAAACCTATAGTATCTAATATTGGAACAAGACGCATTTTACCGCCTTTGCCATTGACCCGTAACACCTCACCTAGTGGCAAGTCACTTCCGGTTAAGCCCAAGGCTTCGGCAATACGTAAACCGGCTCCATACAATAGATACAACAACGCTTCATCACGGGCTGCAATCCATGGCACTTTGGTTCGTTCAATGCTCCCGGCTTCTGATAGGATTTCAGCAGCAATTTGCGGACTAACCGCTTTTGGCAGGCTGTGCGGTATTTTTGGACTTTCCACCAATTCCAATGCGGCACAGGAAATTTCGCGTCTCTGCTCTGCCCAACGAAAAAACATCCGTAACGATGAAAGGTTTCTGGCTAATGTTCGAGAACCAACTGGTTCGCCTTCAAAACCATTGCGCCGGGCGGCTAAAAAACCACGAAAATCGGAAATTTGTAGTTGGTTTAAGGTGTTGGCAGTAATCGTTTGTTGTTTATGGCCAGTCAGAAAGGAAAAAAACAACTCAATGTCATGATGGTATGAAGTTAAAGAGTTTTCTGCCAAACGTTTTTCCGCAGATAAATATTGGTAAAAGTCGGCCAATAATTTTCGTGTTGGAATATTTGACTCTAACATTTTCAAGCCCAGCGAGAAATAATACGTTCTATTGCTTTGGCAAAAAATGCGATCAACTCTGTACCTTGTCCGGTGCTAAATACCCGGCGATCCTTGCTGGCAAAAACCAATAATGCTTCCCCAGGCCCCCAATCAAGACGGACAATTGCTTCGGACTTCATCTGGCCTTGCTCTTCGCCATAAAGCATCTCACTACTGCTAGAGCATGCGCCTAATCTTTCAAAATGTCCTTGCATAATATGGGCGACAAAACCTTCTGGTTTGGCTGTAATATTGCTTAAGCCAACAGGAATTTCAGCTTTTTCAACAAATAAATGTAAAAAATCTGAACCAAGTCCGGCTCGAATCCCAGAGCGCAAACGGGCATCAAGGCCTCTCCAATCCTTGGCATCAAGAACGGTTAATACCGCGGCATGTATTTGTGCCTGAATTGCGTGGTTTTGCCGTGCTGTTTCGACCAGTGCATCACGGGTCATGGTTAAAGAGCGCACTCTTTCTAGCATTCGCACTCTTGATGCAGCTTCAAAATCAAGGATTTTTGCTTGGGTTTTCATAATCGTCCCCTAAAGAATGCTTTGACCGGTTTTTTCCCAGTCAGACAAAAAAGCCTCTAATCCACTGCTGGTCAGCGGGTGTAGAGCCATGTCTTTCATCACTTTAGCCGGTAGGGTTGCAACATCGGCACCGATTAAAGCTGATTCGCGCATATGCCCGACTGAGCGAATGCTGGCTGCTAGTATTTCGGTTTCTAGTTCTGGGTAATTGTCATAAATAGCACGAATATCAGCGATCAGATCCATTCCATCAACACCAATATCATCAAGTCTGCCGATAAATGGCGAGATGAATGTGGCTCCGGCTTTGGCGGCCAACAATGCTTGGTTGGCCGAAAAACAAAGCGTGACATTTACCGGATGTCCTGCTTGTGTAAGGTGATGTGTCGCCCGTAACCCCTCAAGGGTAAGCGGCACTTTAACACAAACATTATCAGCGATTTTGCGTAAATGCTCGCCCTCGGTGACCATGCCTTGCCAGTTAGTTGCTGTAACCTCAGCACTTACCGGGCCGTCGACTAATGAGCATATCGCGGCAATAGTATCGCTCATATCATTACCGGATTTTGCGATAAGTGATGGATTGGTGGTCACACCGTCTACTAGGCCAGTGCCTAGCATCTCTTCAACTTCGCTAATGATCGCGGTATCAAGAAAAAATTTCATTTGTTTGGCTTCCTGTTTATGCTGTTTATAGTCAAACAGCGGATATAGAATCTTTTATATCCATAAGAGACACCTAAATGATGAACAGGATTTTACTATTACGGGTTCTTTTTGATATTCCGGTGGATCGACCATTTGATTATCTGGCTCCTGATGGCATGGATTTAACTGTCGGTAGTTATGTGCTTGCCCCCTTGGGAAAGCGCGAAGCCATTGGTGTTGTTTGGGAAATTGAGTCGCTAGACGAATTACCTGCTGGGCGTAAGCTAAAACAAATATCAACGGTTTTTGATACCAAGCCGATGAGTTCAGCTCAAAGAAAATTTATTGATTTTGTTGGGAAATACACCTGTTTTGGCGCCGGAAGAGCATTAAAAATGTGTTTGCCAGCTATTGATGCCCTACAGCCATCACCTGTTCGCCATGAGGTTTCAAGACTTAATGATAAAATTTCATCTATGACCTCTGCACGAAAAAGGGTGTTTGATGTTATAAGTGACAATTCATGGCCGGTGGGAAAGCTGGCCGCTGCCGCCGGTGTTTCAGCTTCTGTTATTTCCGGATTGGTTAAAACTAATGGTTTATTACGAACAGAGGTCTTGGTTGATACACCGTTTGCAAAACCTGATCCTGCTCTGCCCAGTAAAAACTTGACTGATTCGCAGCAATCAGCCGCCATGCACTTGGTAGATACGGTACAGCAAGGGAAGTTTGCACCGGTCTTGCTTGATGGCGTTACTGGCTCCGGTAAAACCGAGGTATATTTTGAGGCAGTAGCCGAGGCCTTGCGGCAACACCCAGATAATCAAGTTTTAATATTACTGCCGGAAATTGCCCTTACCCAAGATGTGCTGGATCGTTTTGCTGATCGCTTCGGAGCCGTGCCTGCTGAGTGGCATTCGGAAATAACCGGATCATTACGCCGCCGAGTATGGAGACAAGTAGCCGCTGGACAGGCAAAAATTGTTGTTGGCGCTAGGTCGGCTTTGTTCCTGCCATTTGCCAAATTGTCGCTGATAGTGGTTGATGAAGAACATGATAGCTCGTTCAAGCAAGAAGAAGGCGTTTTGTATCATGCCCGTGATATGGCGGTAGTTAGAGCTAATACTGAAAACTGTCCGTTAATTTTGTCTTCTGCCACACCATCATTAGAAAGCTTACATAATGCCGCCCAAGGCCGGTATGATCATTTGGTGTTAGATAGCCGTCCAGGTGCAGCACAATTACCGCAAATAAGCGCAATTGACCTAAAACTGCATCCACCGACTACCGGTAAATGGATATCGGAACCTTTACGACAGGCAATGCAGCAGACATTACAAAAACAAGAACAAGTGTTGTTATATTTGAACCGTCGCGGTTTTGCTCCGCTGACCATTTGCAGATCATGTGGCGAGCGCATGAAAACTCCTGATACAGACAGCTATCTGGTTGAGCATCGATTTAACGGAAGGCTTGTTTGTCATTTAACCGGTTATTCGATACCCAAGCCGGATAAATGCCCATCGTGCAACGAGGTGGACAGCTTGCACCCCGTAGGGCCGGGGGTTGAGCGTCTAGCCGAGGAAATTGCAATATTGTTCCCAAAAGCCCGTTGCGAGGTTTTTTCTTCTGATACTACGGCGAACCCACAGCAAATACGCGAACTGATAGCTAGAATGGAAAATGCAAAAATAGATATTCTGATAGGCACTCAAATAGCCGCCAAGGGGCATAACTTCCCAAAACTAACACTGGTTGGCGTTGTTGATGCTGATATGGGACTTGGTGGAGCCGACCTTCGAGCAGGAGAGCGAACTTATCAAACCTTGATACAAGTTGCCGGAAGAGCAGGAAGGGCGGCATTAACCGGACGGGCAATGCTACAAACCCATCAGCCAGATCACGAAGCAATTAGTGCTTTATTGGCCAATGATCGCAATCGTTTTATTACTGCTGAACTGGATTTACGCGAAATTATGGGTTTGCCACCATTTGGCCGGTTAGCGGCAGTTATAATCTCAGCAAGCAATGAGAGAACTGTCGAGGCTGCGGCTAAGGACTTTGCAGCATTAGCACCTGCTACAACTACAGAAATTGAAATATGGGGGCCGTCAGAACCGGTTTTCGCAATCGTTCGTGGCAGGTGGCGGCGCAGGTTATTGATACGCTCATCAAAAGTCACCGATCTGTCAGCGTATCTGAAAGACTGGAAAGAGCAGTATAAAATCAAGGGCAGCGTTCGGGTGAAAATCGACATTGACCCTTACAGCTTTATGTAAGGCCTGTGACCCTAGGCCTGCTTCTGCTTCTGCTTGTCACTTGTCTTATTGCTATTGGCCGGCTCCATCGCTTCAGCCATTGCCTTGTAAAGTAATTTCGGCTGTATCGGTTTCGAGACATGATCGTCCATACCAGCGGCCAGATATTCTTTTTGTTGGTGCGGCATGGCATTAGCAGTTACGGCAACAATCGGAGTTTTTGATAGATCACCATCTATTTCCAACGAGCGAATAGCACGAGTAGCATCAACACCGTTCATGTTCGGCATTTGAATATCCATCAACACCAGATCGAATGATCCAGACTTCCACAATTCAACGGCCTCAACACCATCTTCGGCAAAGACCAGTTCAGCTTTGGTTGGTTTTAGGATTGCCTTGATCACCATGCGATTGGTGCGATTGTCTTCGGCTATTAAAATTTTAATGCTGCGTTTTTCCGGCTTATCTGTGTTTTGCTGTTTCTCGGCGGGCGCTTCCTTAACCGTATCATCAAGTCTAACAACAGGAACAAAGAACCTAAAGCTGGAGCCTTTTCCCTCTTCGCTTCTTATATCAATTTCACCGTCCATTCGTTCGGCCAACTGATGGCAAATCGCCAAGCCAAGTCCAGTGCCATCATATTTACGGCTTAAAGAGCTATCTACTTGGGTGAATTTGTCAAAAATAGTTTTTTGAGCTTCCAAAGAAATACCTATACCGGTATCTATTATATTGAACAGCAAGAAATGCTGACCGTCGCTACCTACCTCTTCGGAAATATTGATGCTAACCTTGCCTTCTTTCGTGAATTTTAGAGCATTACTTAGTAAATTGCTGATAATTTGCCTTATTCTTGCGGGATCACTCTCGAAACGACACTCTTTCGAAATATCACAATTTAACTCTAACTCCAGATTTTTTTCATCGGCTATTGTCTTAAATAGATCATGTATTGGCAAAATAACATCACTTACCACAAAAGCTTCTTCGGCTAATTTAAACTCGCCAGCTTCAATTTTTGATAGATCAAGCACGTCATTAAGAATAGTCAATAAGACCTGCCCGGACTTTTGAATTGTCCCGACCATACTTTTTTGATCCGGATGTAAATCGGTTGCGCCCAATGCTGATGACATGCCCATAACCCCGTTTAGCGGGGTGCGTATTTCATGGCTCATTACCGCTAGAAATTCGGACTTGGCTTTATTGGCTGATTCTGCTTTTTCCATTGAAAGGCGTAAATCATGAGTACGCTTACGAACCCGGTCTTCTAATTCATCGCGATAGGCGATCAATTCCGCCTGTGCCGAAGCCAAGGCGCGACCACGTTTTTGCGCGTCTTGTAAAATAGCATACCATATTAAGCTTAATACCAATAAAGCAACTAATGCGCCAATCATTGCCATGTTGGCTGTGGCTAAGGCATTTTCTCGTTCAGCAATAAGATCCGCTCGTGATTGCGATAACTGTTTATCCAACGCGCGGTCAAACTGACTTGCAGCCAAATTGTATGCCGGATTGCTGATAAACCTGCTGGCGCCGGATTTATTTCCTCGGCGGATGCTGGAAAAAGCATTTTCTTCGTATGAGGTCATTTTTTTGCGAGCAATCACGGCAGCTTCGGCTGCTGCTTCTGCTGCTGGTGATGTGGTTAAGACGCGGGATTTGCCCAAAAGGGAAGTAAGTTGTGATGACAATGTAAGGTAGCGGCTCTCCCAACGGCGATCACCACTTTCTTTAGCTGATGATAATACATAAGATAATTCTCGTCTGGTCGAGATCATATCACCACGAATTTGCGCCAGATCAGATGCTTTTTCTGCAGAATCCGCTACGCGGATCGCACTGCCTCGCAAAGTAATGCCAAGGCCAATAACAATAGATACAGTTAAAATTACAGCTATAAGGACTAATGAAGTCCTGGAGCGAAAAATAGACAGCTCTTTAAGCCTTAATGGTGACACCCTAATCTCCTGATTTTTGAACCAGTTAAGCCGCAAGCTAGCAAATAATAGTTAAGGAAGAGTCACGCTGTTAAAATGATACGTTTTCTCTAGGGGCAGAGTAAAGTTTTTAGACTCTGACCTTAGCTAAATTCGCAAGTTTGTTCAGGTGCATCTTGCCGCTAGCAATTACCCGTGCTATGTGGCCGCCAAACGTGAAGAATATTCGTAAGTATCTGTGTGATGGTTTTGCATTTCTTCATTAAAAACAATTTGTTATCGGTGCGCCGCCTGATTCTGGTTCACCTGCCTTATGAAGAGTGATGTGAAGTGGCGAAAGCGCAAATAAAATCAGCAAATGCAGCGGGACGTTACGGAACCGCTATTTTTGATCTTGCTAAAGAAGCAAAGCGCCTTGCGCCTGTTGAAAAAGAATTGCTGTCTTTGAAGAAACTGTTGCAATCTTCGGCTGCTTTGCGTGAAACAATGGCTTCACCGGTAATAGCTATTTCTGAAAAATCAGAGATAATGCAGGCTCTGGCAAAAAAGGCCAAATGGTCTACATTGGTGAGCAATTTTCTTGCTATAGCTTGTGATAATGGTCGTGCGGCGGAAATCACGGATATGGTTGATAGCTATATAGCGCTGTTGGCTCAGGAAAAAAACTCTTTGAGTGCCAGTGCAATTACTGCACAGGAATTAACTACAAAACAAAAAACTAGCTTGGCTGCCAGCTTGAAAAAAGCTTTGGGCAGTAATGTAAAACTGGAAACAGAAGTCGATCCCCGGCTTTTGGGCGGATTGGTCGTACAGGTCGGTTCGGTAATGTTTGACAGTTCCCTCAAAACACAGCTTGAGGGGCTGAAACTCGCGATGAAAGAAAGTTGAGATCCATGGATATTCGGGCAGCGGAAATTTCCGCAATCTTGAAGAAGCAAATCAAAGGTTATGGCGCCAAAGCGGAAGTTTCCGATGTTGGACAGGTTCTTTCTGTTGGTGATGGTATCGCCAGAGTATATGGCCTTGATGAAGTTAAGGCCGGTGAAATGGTTGAATTTCCGGGCGGTATTAAGGGCATGGCTCTTAATCTGGAACGCGACAATGTCGGCGTAGTTATCTTTGGTGAAGACCGTGGCATTAAAGAAGGCGATACAGTTAAACGTCTTGGTGAAATTGTTGACGTTCCTGCTGGACGGGCTTTGCTTGGCCGGGTTGTTGATGCTTTGGGTAATCCGATTGATGCCAAAGGCCCGATCAAAACCAAAGACCGGCGTCGGGTTGATGTAAAAGCACCGGGTATTATTCCACGTAAATCAGTTCATGAACCAATGTCTACTGGCATTAAGGCTATTGATGCTCTAATTCCCGTTGGTCGTGGTCAACGCGAATTGATCATTGGCGATCGCCAAACCGGTAAAACCGCGATTGCGATTGATACGATCATTAACCAGAAGAAAATCAATGAAGGCAGTGACGAAAGTCAAAAGCTGTATTGTGTTTATGTGGCTATCGGTCAAAAACGCTCTACCGTTGCTCAAATTGTAAAAACTCTCGAAGAAAACGGAGCAATGGATTATACTATCGTTGTTTCTTCTACGGCTTCGGAGCCGGCTCCAATGCAATATCTGGCACCCTTTGCCGGTTGCGCCATGGCCGAATGGTTCCGCGATCAAGGTATGCACGCACTTATCGTTTATGATGATCTTTCCAAACAAGCGGTGGCTTATCGTCAAATGTCACTACTTCTTCGTCGTCCTCCGGGTCGTGAAGCCTATCCTGGTGATGTGTTTTATCTGCATTCTCGTTTACTTGAGCGTTCTGCAAAACTAAACGAAGCAAATGGCTCCGGTTCAATGACTGCTTTGCCGATCATTGAAACTCAAGCCAATGACGTATCAGCTTATATTCCAACAAATGTGATCTCGATCACTGATGGCCAGATATTCCTTGAGACCGATTTGTTTTATCAAGGTATTCGTCCGGCGCTAAACGTTGGTCTATCGGTAAGCCGGGTCGGATCATCTGCACAAACCAAAGCCATGATCAATAATCACTGTATTGCCGAAAATACCTTCAAAGGCTGCAAATATAACCCTGCCGGAATTGGCGGCTTTTACCGATGCGTTAGATGTTGATGCCAGATCAATACCCAAGTGAACAGCTTTGTCTATCTCCTTGCCCTTATACTTGTAAACCCGCCTGTCTGCAAAACCGGATCGTCGGGCAGAGCCTTTCAATCGTGAGAAACGACCGTTCCAGTATAGCTTATTTTCAGTCACTTTGGATTTGCTTAATATGGTTTCAACATTCTGTTTTCGGATCTCACCATTAATATAAAGATATTTTTCCAATAAAGGATTTTTTTCATTTTGAAAATTATTTTCAGCGTTGATACCGATCTCAAAATCAGGAATTGTATGTTCAAGAAAACGATCCGAAATATTGAGCACATCGTTTTTAAACCGTTTATCTCGAATATAATGATAAAATCCTCGATTAGTTGTATTACCCGCAGCGTCCTCAGCAACCACTGAAATTTGGGTATCCGGTCCCTGTAGATGATTTAATGCAAAAAAAGCAGCATGTATATTTTCATCATCAAACATTCCGGCATGACCTGGAAAATAATTATTTCCGACTTTGACACCAGTTTTA
>JAKITZ010000056.1 GCA_021647805.1 Robiginitomaculum sp. | reverse complement strand
CAAATGACCATGTACCGGCCACTTGCACCACCATTATAGCAAAGGGGTGTTAACACGGGCATGGCTGAAACTTATCCCCGTTGTCCAAGTGTCGGTAAGGGTCAATGAGTGCTAATTCTTTGCCAATTAACCCTTAAGGTAAGGGCAGTCTTTGCCAATGAGTGTTATTTAAGAGTTACTCAGTAGTGCAAGCCAGACTCTTGTTCACCCTTAGTGCAAAACGACCAACATCCAGCCCCTCATCCCGACTTTCTCCCTATGGGAGAAGGGGCGTAGCGGAAATGTTACTGATCTTCTTTAAAACATCACGAGGCGGACTCCCTCTCCCGGCTCGGGAGAGGGTTGGGGTGAGGGTAACAATTTAAATTATTAACGCTCAATTTTGACCGAATGGTGAGGGGTTTAAAAATCGTAATTAAGAAGACTGGATCACCCGAATAAATCGGATGATGACAACTAGGTGGCGGTGAAATCACCCCCCCCCCAAACAAGTCGGATGCTGACGGACGTGATGAGATCATTCGCACATTTACTCAGCTAGAAATTTTTCCGCTTCTAATGCTGCCATGCAACCCATTCCGGCGGCAGTTACTGCTTGGCGATAAATATCATCGGTAACATCACCAGCAGCAAACACACCGGGAATATTGGTTTTTGTACTGTCCGGTTCAGTGATTAAATAACCACCTTGTTTGAACGGTAACTGATCAACGAATAATTCAGTTGATGGTTTATGACCAATAGCAATGAACACACCATCAACATTTATTTTTTGCTGCTCGCCAGTTTTGGCATGGGTAAGCAGCGCACCTGTTACGCCTAAGGGGTCTTCGTCGCCTAGAATTTCGGCTAAGTTGTGATCCCATATTGGAATAATTTTCTCATTGGTAAACAGCCGTTTTTGCATAATTTTTTCGGCTCGTAATTCATCGCGACGATGCACCAGATAAACTTTCGAAGCAAATCTAGTCAAGAACAACGCCTCCTCAACCGCCGTATTACCACCGCCAATAACCGCAACCTGTTTGCCGCGATAGAAAAACCCGTCACAAGTTGCACAAGCTGAAACACCAAAGCCCTGGAATTTTTCCTCGGAGGGCAGCCCCAGCCACATTGCTTGCGCGCCGGTGGCAATGATCACTGCATCAGCAGTAAATGTACCGCTTGAATCAGAAACCAAAACGAATGACCTTTTTGACAGATCAACTTTGGTAATAGTGTCAGCGATAATTTTTGTGCCCATAACCAAAGCTTGATCGCGCATTTGATCCATTAACCACGGCCCTTGGATTTGCTCGGCAAAGCCGGGATAATTTTCAACTTCGGAAGTTATGGTCAACTGTCCACCCGGCTGCAATCCGGCAAACACCACTGGCTCTAACATTGCCCTTGAAGCGTAAATGGCGGCTGTGTAACCGGCGGCACCGGAGCCGATGATTGCGACTCGAAGTTTAGTGGTATCAGACATGAATTTGCTCTCGTGCATTAGCTGTTAAAGTGTTGGCCATTGCTTAACCGTTAGCGCCAAAGCTGGCAAACATTTATATACTTCTTTTGTCTCGCGGCTAGTTCGCTTTGCTCACGCCTACGACGTGCGGCAAACGATTGCCGGGGCGCAGTCGCACCTAGTTAATAATATTATTGGGGCTGTCCCAGATAACTAGTTCAAATATACCTTAACCCATTGCTTTAGTTGTTTCAATTGGTTTGTTGGGTCACTGTTGTTAAAACGCCACTCACATTCCTTCAAAAACAGCCCGAAATGTTGTCTGGGAACACCGTTAAATTTGCGCATATGCCGCTTAGCTTGGTTCCAAAAATTCTCGATGCCATTGATATGATTATGCCTATCTGCAAACAGTTTTGAATGATTGATGCGGTAATGTTTAAACTCGGACGTATCCAACACATTGTAACCACGCCAGCAATCCGTATAGACGATGCTGTCAGGCACCACTTTGCGCTCTATGATCGGATATAAAGTAGCAGAAGAGGCATCTGGTATAATCTTTGTGTAAACCTTACCACCGCGCTTTAACAGGCCAAATACAGGGGCTTTGCCCGCAGCACCCAGCCCTCGCTTGCCCTTTCTTTTGCCTCCGAAGTAACTCTCATCCACTTCAATCTTGCCAGCAAACACCTCATCGGAGACCTGCTCCAGCTCATAAGCAATGACCTCACGTAATCGCAGGAAATAATAGGCCGCTGTCTTGCGATTAACCCCGCAAAGAGATGACGCGCACCTTGCTGTTGTTCCTGCAACAAAGTGCTCTATCAACCGTCCCTGTTTATAATGGCTTAATCTGCTCTTTCTCATACTGCCCTCTATAACACATTCTATGCGTTATCTGGGACAGCCCCATAAATTTGCAAAAACCTATCGGCTCTACGCATAATGCTCCTTACTGACATAATGCTGTCAGTATAGCCATGTTAGTGTGTTTGGATATACTATATCGCCCACAAAAAGTGGGAACCGGTTTTTGGTTAAGTTTATGGATCCAGAAGATAAAGAATACTAAAAACACAGTTTAATTCAGTATTTTTAGTGTAGATAGTTTTGCAATGCAGATTTAAGGGTGCAAAATGCCACAGCAAAAAAAGACTTGGAATGAAAAGTTAGCCGCCTGCAAGCAATGGCAAGTAAAACCGGCACCAATGAATATTGCCGGAATGAAAGCCGGACAGATCATGTTAATACCAGACGCTGAATTATTAAGCGCAGCAATTCGTAAAATTCCCAAGCAAAGCACCCCAACTATCAAACAATTTCGCCTTGATCTCGCCAAGTCAAAAAACGCCGAGGTTTGCTGTCCGATCACCACTGGCATTTTGTTGCGAACCATCGCCGAAGCCGCTTTTGAAAGTTATGAAGCTGGCACAGACATATCGGATTTAACCCCGATTTGGAGATTGCTTGATGAGAGCGTTCCCACTTGGAAAAAACTATCATTTGATACCGACTTTCTGGTTGGTATTAGCCAACAAGAAACCCAATAATTCTTAACCAATATATTGAAAAGAAAACAATGATTAAATTATTCCAACCACCACCGTCTTTTAATGCCGCCAATGCCTCGCCATTTTGCATCAAACTAGAAGTATTGTTAAAAATGGCAAAACTACCTTATGAGATTGTCATCGAAGGTGACCCTAGAAAGGGGCCAACCGGCAAAATCCCGTTCGTTGAAATTGATGGTAAATTGATCGGCGATTCCGGTTTAATCCAAAACTTGTTAGAGGCAGAACGAGGGGTTAATTTTCACGAAAACCTCACAGATGAGCAAAAAGCAATATCACTGGCATTCACCCGATTGATCGAAGAACATTTGTATTGGGTATTGGTTTACTCCAGATGGATGGAAGATGAAAACTGGCTGGTGCTAAAATCGGCATTTTTCGGGCAACTACCAATTCCATTACGCTGGATTTTGCCAAATGTAATCAAAAAACAAGTCCTTAAAAATATGATTGGCCACGGTATAGCACGCCATGACAAAACAACCATTTACCAAATGGCCGGTGAAAACTTGACAGCAATAGCAGGTTTTCTTGATGACAAACCTTACGCATTTGGCGATCAAGCAAATACGTTGGACGCAACACTTTATGGCTTATTAAGCGCAATCATTGATGCTGATATGAACTCAGAGCTAAAAACGGCTGCGCTTTCGCACGATAATTTGGTAAATTACACTTCGCGAATGCGAGAAGAGTTTTTTCCGGAATTGTGAAGCAATACCGGTGATTTAACCCTATCAAGCGACTTTTGCTGGCGCATCTAAAACAAGATCATCACCGCAAACCTTACGTAACTGCTTTATCTCTTCGTCGCTGGCATTTGCTGGCACTTGGCATAGTTCCTGATAGCTTTTGCGAGTGCTTTTAATGCCGCTCCATTGATGATCGAAATGTGGAAGTGGTTCTTGGCTATGGGCGCAATGCTTGGCAATAAAGCTAAATGCAGTAACGGCCATTGTGTACGCCAGATCCGTTAACTGCTTAATGCAAATATGGGGTGCAATTGGTGTCTGCTCGACATAAACGATCGGCCCTGCATCAACTTTGATCGCAATTTCATGCGCAGTTACACCATATTTTCTAGCATAATCCCTCAACGCAAATACCACAGGATAAGAGCCAGGGTATTCCGGCGGCCCGGGGTGAATATTATATGGCACAGGGCCAAGAGCATCTAAAATATCTTTGGGAATTATGATGTGGTTATTGAACGAGATCAATCGTGTACAGGCACCTTGTTCGCCAATTTGCTGGCGTAATTCTGCTTCGGTTAAAGCTGCTGAAACTTCAAGTTCAGGATTTTCATTGCGAATAAATTCCACCAAAAACGGTGCTTCGGCCTGTTTGGTCAAGATAACAATTCGATAAGTCATAGAAGCTCCCTCAACTAATCGTAGCTTTAATAACCTTAACAATTTATTCGCTATTTGCCGATCTTGGCAAATTTTGTTTCATAGTAAATTGCAAGGATACCGTCACAACAATTACTACGGCAGCAATCGCATTGGGCAGTCTATATAACAGTGTTTCAGAAGCGGGTTTTGATCCAGCAAACATATCTATTGGAACGCTTGGAGATAGTGCTATTGTTTCTGCTATCGGTGGCAGTATTAGTTTTAATGCAGAAACAGGTGCAATTGCCAGCCACCTTAGGTAGTCGACTCGGGAAGAGTATAAACCTAGGTAAATTGAAAAAAATAACGCGATGAGCATATTATGAAACTATTTGATGTTACTGATGTATGGGGGATTGGGATACATTTACTGCTAACCCTCGCACTTTTAGTGTTTGTAATATTTCTCCAATACCTTAATTGGAAAATATCGGCTATCATAGCAGGGGCTATTATAGCTATAGGAGTAGCAGGATTTATCTATATTACGATAAAGAGTCCAGAGGAATAGATTGGGTACATTGGCGCACATGTTGATGCCAGCAAAGCAAACAGGTGCTAAATGTATTTGGTAATACTAACATCGTAATTGCACCGTAATTCAAATCCAAGAAATAAAAAATAAGAGTAATTAAATGTTTGTATCTGGAAACGAAAAACTGGAAATTCACCGTAAAACTAGTGCTTCGGTGTTTATTTTATGCTGTGGTGTTCTTGGGGGCGTATTATTAGTATTGGCAATTACAAATATCCATTCTGGTGCAACACTTTCTGTTAGTTTCTCACGCGATGTAATTGTGCCTGATATATTGATTTTTCTTTTTAGAATTATTTTGCTTTTGTCCACCATATTTCTGGTCTTGATTAGCTTCCGAGAGTTCCAAAATTTATTGCATGTAACTCCATTGCTGTTACTTACCAAAGATCATATTGGAATGCGCAAATTACTAACGTTTGACAAAGTTGAGTGGCAGAATGTTAGAGGGATTTATTTTCATTCGAATCGAGTTTACGGAAAAACAGTTTATGGCATGAGAATTCATTATACACTTGATGGTAAGAAACATCAAAATAGGAAGTTTGCTTGCAACAGTTCTAACTTAACAGTGACTAAAGAAAAGTTTGTAAGTGTAATAAAAAATATTGCTCCAGAATTAATACTATCCAAGATATAAACTCATTTGAATGATTACAGCTTTATTGCCCAGCCTTTTACCATTTATCCTATGAGTGAAGCGCCCAAAATTGCCAATAGGCTTTTTCGGCAACCGGTTTTATACTTTATTGAAAAGATTTCAGAATACTTTGGCGTAACTTTAAGCTTTTCGATCAAGGGTAATTGCTGACATAGCTGTGGCGTTACTATTATTGCTACCATCCGAACCATAACCTGATTTTGCCGCGCGGGTTTGAGCAACTTCAGTTGCCACAGATTTTACCATGCCCTCGGTAATTGTCCGAATAACCGCATTTGCCTGATTATTCTCGGCCAATGCTTGATTAAACATAATTGTAGCGGCGCGTAAATCAATTTTTAGTTTCTCATCAACACCGGATAACAGCTCATTATTATTGCTTATGCGCTGTATTTCATTACGATAAATCCGCGCCAAACTGTTTTTCTCTTTGGCAAAATTAACTGCTTTTTGTGGAGTGCGTGCCAAGAATAAATCTGTTTCTTGCTGCAACAAGCCGGTCAGTCGTTCCGACAAACTTATCATTTGTGTTGCGCGATCATTCGCATCATTCGCTACCAAGGCCATTAAGGTTTTTCCCGATTAAGTTCGATGCCCTGCATCCGTAAAATTTCCATCTTCAAATTATCAGCTAAACCGATACCGCCTTGTGCCGAAAATACTTTGGCATATTCTTCGTGTAACATTCCGCTAAATGCTTTTTCACCGGCTCCGCCGCCAAATTCACCATCACCGTCGCCCAAACCGGTAAACATCGAAGCCAACATTTGACTTAGAAAAAAGCCTTCAAATTCTTTGGCTACCCGTTCTGCTTCAGCCTCTGTACGAACATGACTGGTTCCCGGCGCCTTCTCGGTGCTGGTAAATTGCTGTGCTAAGAACGCATTAGAAACCATCGGGTCAGCCATTACATCACCTCTATTTCAGCTTGTAATGCACCGGCAGCCTTAATTGATTGCAAAATTGCGATCATATCACGCGGGGTAACGCCCAAAGCATTAAGCCCGGCATCCAAATCACGCAAAGTAACGCCTTCGCGCACCACAACAAGGCCAGTACCCTTTTCTTCGTTAACTGTCACATTGGTTCGTGGAACTACTACGGTTTCTCCACCTTGGGAAAAGGCATTTGGTTGCGAAACTTGCGGAGTTTCTTCAACTGTTATTGTCAAATTACCTTGGGCAATAGCCACCGTTGAAACTCTTACATTCTCGCCCATGACAATAATGCCGGTAACTTCGTCAATTACTACTTTGGCTGGCAGGTCTGGCTCGACCCGCAATTGTTCAATCTCGGTCAACAATGAAACCATATCACCGCGCCAGTTTGGTGGACGGGTAAGTTGTACCGAAGCCGGGTTTAGAGCATGGGCAACCGGCATGCCAAGGAATGTATTAATTGCACCGGCCATTCTCGAAGCCGTTGTAAAATCAGGGTTACGCAAGGCCAAACGCAATGTTGACTGAGCGCCCAGTGCGAATTCAATTTCCCGCTCGACAATAGCTCCAGAAGATATCCGGCCAGAAGTCGGAACACCTTGGCTAATGCCCGCCGCATCACCACCGGCAGCAAAACCACCAATAGCTATCGGCCCCTGCGCCACCGCGTAAACCTGGCCGTCAGCACCCATCAACGGGGTAATTAACAACTGCCCGCCCATCAGGCTTTTGGCATCACCCATCGCCGAAACAGTAACATCAAGTCTGGTGCCATTAACTGAAAATGCTCCCAAATTTGCAGTGATGATCACTGCCGCAACGTTCTTGGTATTTAGAATTTCGCCTCTGGTATTAATTCCCAACCGTTCCAACATGTTTTCAAGGCTTTGTCTGGTATTAGCCACATTACGAAGACTATCGCCAGTACCATTAAGGCCAACGACAAGACCATAACCGATCAAGGCGTTTTCACGAACACCTTCAACGTCGGCAATATCCTTTATCCGCGAAGTAGCTTCTGCTGCAATGCTAAAGCACAACAATAACAAGGACAAAATCAATACCCGAAACGCCATAAACTAAAACTCCTATAATTACCCTAAACTACCATGCGAAATTCATGCCAATCGCAACTATATTAAAGCAGGAATTTTAGTCACATTTTCAATAAGTTAGTGGAGATAACAATCATAACAACATCATACAGGCAAAGATGCCCCGGCAAATTATTCCAAGCGGACACATGGTTAATCCGGTGTTAACGCAAAACTGGTCTTATTAGCTCCAAGTCATTTTCACTGCAAAGTAAACTCATGAAAATCAATTCAACCCGGCCAACACAATCTGTACGATCTGCCAAGGCGAAAAAAACATCGGCAGCAAATGCATTCACCCCTACGTCGGGAAATGCCGAGCAAGCAATAACAGCTATGACCGGGTCTTCAGCTATTGCTTCTGTCGGTGCTTTGATTGCATTACAAGCAGAGCCAGAAATTAAAACTGTTATAGAAAAAGCTACAATGCGTGCGAATTCATTATTGGGTATATTAGATACAATCCGCATAAGTCTGCTTGATGGTGGAATACCGGAACGAACACTAAAACAATTATTGTCTGCATTGGGTGAACAAAGAGAAGAGACCGGCGATCCAGCTTTGGAAGCGATTCTTGAACAAGTCGAAGTTAGGGCGCAAGTTGAGCTAGCCAAGCTGGAAACCATTAGGTGAACCACGCCGCAAATTAGATAAACCACTGTTATTCAATGATTTTTTCAGAATTGACCTGATCTAATCTGCGGTTATACTCCGCTCGCAATCTGGGACGGGAAACTTCATTTTAACGAGGAGTGTGTTATGCCATCTGCAAAGCCATTAACAACCAAGCTGCCTGAAGGTTATAAACCTAATGACAGCGAAAAATTCATGGGTGTGAAACAACAACGTTATTTCACTCAGTTATTGCTAAGCTGGAAAGAAGACCTGTTAAACGAGTCACGGCAGACCATTTCCAACATGCAAACAGATAGCCTATCGCACGCTGATGCCGCAGATCGCGCCAGTTCAGAAACTGATCGTTCATTAGAGTTACGGGCTAGCGACAGGCAACGCAAACTAATCTCCAAAATTGACGCAGCCATTCGACGTATTGAAGAAGGTTCATTTGGATATTGCGAAGAAACAGGCGATCCTATTTCATTAGCACGATTAGACGCGAGACCTATTGCCACCTTCTCGCTCGACGCGCAGGAACGCCACGAGCGCAATGAGCGCATTGGTCGCTAACGCATACTAACTCGCAACTCCACGAAGCCGTGATTTAGCTTTTGCCGCACCCAATAACGGCAACACTGCCCCCATGTCCGGGCCATGTTTTTGGCCGGTCAAAGCTAAGCGTAGCGGCATGAACAGCGACTTACCCTTGCGATCGGTTTGCGACTTTAGGGCAGACGTAAGTTCCTGCCAGCTATCGTCGTCAACAGTATCCGGCAACAGCTCTGCAGCCATCTTCAGGAATTCCTTATCGGCATCATCAATAACCGGAGTGATTTGCTCATTTACCACTTGCATCCACAATTTGGCATCAGACAACGCATTCAAATTGCCACGTATGACCAACCAAAATGCCTCGCCGCCATCAGCATCAATAGTTGCAAGTTTGGTCTGCACCTTCGAATAGCTATCTTCGTGCAGTAATTTGGTATTCAGGGCAGCCAATTCCACTGGATCAAACCTTGCTGGCGCTCTGGCAATTTTGGAAAAAGAAAACTCCGCAATCAATTCGTCCAAATCATTACGCGCCTCAACTGGATCAGAAGTTCCGATTTTTGCCAATAATGACAAAATCGCCATCGGGTTAATCTGTTGCTCATCACGCAAGCCAGCCACCGACAAAGTCCCAAGACGCTTGGAAAGCTTGGCTCCATCAGCACCGACCAATAATGAGTGATGCCCCATTTTCGGTGGTGTTGCCCCCAAAGCTTGAAATATTTCAATCTGGGTTGCCGAATTGGTCACATGATCCTCACCACGGACAATATGAGTGATGCCAAGGTCAGTATCATCAACCACTGACGGCAAAGTATACAAATAACTACCATCGGCGCGGATCAACACCGGATCAGACAATGACCCGGTTTCAATTTTCTGATTACCACGTATCACATCGTCCCAAACCACCGCAGCACCGGACAGTTTGAACCGCCAATGCGCCCGTGTGCCTTGTGCCTCAAGCTCAGCGCGCTGTTCATCAGACAGCTCAAGAGCTGCGCGATTATACACTGGCGGCTTTCCTTGCGCCCGTTGTAATTTACGCTGGCGATCAAGGTCGTCCGCGCTCTCATAACACGGATATAACAAACCCTTGGATTTCAATAATTCAGCCGCCGCATCATAAGCGGCAAACCGTGTGGATTGCTTTGCGGTTTCATCATGCAATAGCCCCAACCATTGCATATCATTAAAAATACCGTCCTCAAATTCTTTAGTCGATCGTTCCAGATCCGTATCATCAATTCTAAGCAGGAAAGCACCGTCATTAGCCTTGGCAAACAGCCAATTAAACAAAGCAGTACGGATATTCCCCACATGCAATTTACCGGTAGGACTAGGGGCAAAACGAACCTTGACGGTCATAGAGGTAGCTCCAAAAAAATATTCAAATCATTAAGCGGCAGTAACGCGCGAAGGCTCTACTTGTCAACATCACCGGGCAAGTGTTCCGGTTGATCTTCATCTGATCCCGGCACTACATACGAGCCTTTTAACCACCTACCAAGGTCGACTTGGCGACAACGATCGGAGCAAAATGGCTTATGTGTTTGATCTGCTGGTTTTTTGCAAAGCGGGCATTTTAGCATTGATTTCATAATGTTACCACCTCCCATTGCTGGCGAGAGAAACTCTCTTTCTCCACAAGACTAAACCGCGAACCGATGCGATTGCTCAGCTCTTCTTGCCAACCAATATTATCGTCTTTAAGCCAAGCAAAAATGGCCGAGCCAGCACGTAACTCTAATTGCTTTGAAGTGTTAGCCAGAGCCTCATTTTCAAGTCCGCGTAGGCTTTCCAAAGCAATGGTTTCCAACGTCTTTTTCCCATTACGACCAAGCAGAATTTCTGATGGCGAGCGCATAGTTCGCCGGCGCAATAACTCAACAGTTCCAAATCGCGACATTGGCAATAAATCAACCCTAGCCGGATCATGTTTTGCCATAGCATTCAAAGCCGCAGCCAAGGCCGCCCGCTCATTTTTCGTTCGCATCGGCGCAAAATCAATAACCACAATTCCGCCTAATGAGCGTAACCGTAAATGACGAAATGCAGTTTGCGCAGCTTTATAATTAAATTTGCCGCCAGTTTGCGATGAATTTGCCGTATCCACATCTATTGCCACCAACGCCCTAGTTTGCTCGATGGCGATATTCCCACCACCGGGAATTGTAACCAATTTACCCAAAGCTTGCTCTATGCTGGCATCAATTTGTTCGCGTCCCTCGCGATCGGCAGTTTTAATCTCCACATCATCAGGCAAATACATTCTTTGCACCAGTGACGGAGCCGCTCCGATTTCGCTATCATCAGGCAATAACATTAGATTAGGGCCCTTGCCGGACAAGGCTTCACGGCTCACTTGCACCGGAATTTTTGCGCCCTCATGTATTGCTGCTGGCCTGCCTTTCTTGCCAAATGGTAAAAAACCGGCCTCGCCCATCGGTAGCTCGATAAAAGCCGCATTTAATCCAGCATCGACCTTAAGCACTCGCCCCTGATGCTGACTGCCCTCGGTAACTCTCGTGTTTCTTTCTGACCAGCGTTCAATCAGCAACTCAACAGCTTGCCCCTGATCATCAAACAAGCACGCACGGGTTTCGCCAATTGCTTCATCAACTATAACCAACTCACTCATTACTCAAAACCCGATAACCAACGCCAGACAATAATTTATATGTTTCATGTAACGGCAGACCCATAACGTTGGAATATGAACCACTTAACCGCGAGACAAACATTTCCGCCATGCCCTGAATACCATAACCACCAGCTTTGCCGTGCCAGTCATCGCTGGCAATGTAACTGGTGATTTCAAGATCTGTTAATCGTTTGAAGTGCAACCTAGTTTCCACAACCCGATAAACTTGGCTGCCATCAACCAAGGTCAAGGCCACGCCCGTCCAGACCCGATGCGCCCGCCCAGAT
>JAKITZ010000055.1 GCA_021647805.1 Robiginitomaculum sp. | reverse complement strand
GCCCTTGCCAAAGGACGGATCCGTCTGTCGGGTTAATTGAAGAAAACTCCGCGCCCTGCCCGCTTTGCCATTTGCCGTTTATAAGGATATTTTTCATGATTAGTATCCAGACTAGTTCTCTATAAACCTTATTTTACTGCCTTCGGAAACTTCTAGAGCTTCTAATACGCTTGGTTCTACAATGATGGTTCCATCTTCATTTTGTGGATTAACAAAGGCGGCACAAGTTCTAAAGTTTTCTATGCTCTCATTTGAAACAAGCGCACGTACTTTTCCTTTTTCACCTACCTTCGCCTGTAAACAACGGCTATTTTTCACCCCAAGTAAATCATCTCTTGGCGCTGACATTGTTGGGCCACCGTCAAATATATCAATAACTCTTTCATAGCGAAAACCCTCTTTTTCCAACAGTTTACGCGCTCCAAACCCGTCCTTGTGAGTGATACCAATTACGGCTTGCGCCTCAGACGGAAGCAGGCTGACATAAATTGGGTATTTTGGCATTAAATCCGAGATAAATTGTTTATCAGAAACTCCTGATAAATAGTCGGCTTCATTAAAGTCCATACGGAAAAATTTCTTGGCCAAATGTTCGTAAAACGGACATGTACCATCATCATTAACCACCCCTCGAAGTTCAGACAATATATTTTGGCCGAACCGCTTGGGTTGGGTAGCCATTAACAAATACCGTGATCTGGCGATTAAAGATCCGGTTCCGCCGCCACGATACTCTGGCCTAACAAACAAGGTTCCAACCTCGGTAGCTCCGGCATATTCATTGACCAATATCATTATATCCATGTCAAAGCGTTGACTGGTTGAGGCTGAAACCTGGGTTGTCGAAAATAATTTGTAGCTGTAAAATGGCTTTGAAAGACCAACCCCAACTTTTACCGCCGAAATACCGCAGATCTTTCCAGTTTCCATGTTTTCAATAACCAGCAAATACCCCTCTTCACCGGGAGCATCTATTGCTTTGGAAAAGCTCTCTTCTGACAACTTAATCTTTGATAATAGTAGCTCAAGATCATCAGGCAAAGACGTAAAGCCATATCCTGAAAGCTTGGCCAATTCAAAAAAGTCATCCTTGTCGGACGATTTTATAGGTCTAACCCGTAACATGACTTATATCCTATTTCAAAGATCGAAGAGATTTAGCATTAAAGTCGCCACTGGCAAATTTAAACAACATTAGTGCCGACAACCGGGCGCGTTCTGTAAAACTGGAAATAATAGCAAACTCTCTACTCGAATGAATATGACCGCCACGAACCCCCAATGTATCAACATTCGGACAACCTGCCGCCCAAAGGTTATTGCCTTCACAAACACCACCGGTGCTTTTCCACTTTATATCCAACCCCAAAGCAGAACCGGCGGCCTTGGTCATTGCAAACAGCCCGGCATTTGGCGCAGCCATCGGTTTTGGCGGCCTAGTAAAGCCACCATGTAACTCAGCTCTAATTCCGTCCATCCCGTTCAATTCAACAATGATTGTCTTTAACTGTGCGTCGAACCAGAGCATATCGTCTGTTTCAAGCAATCTGGCATTAAATCGCACTATAGCCAAATCAGGAACTACATTATTTGCGCCGCCGCCATCAAGTCTCGCTGGATTAACAGTCAATCCTGAACGGGCATTAGTCATTGCAGCCAGTTTTGTGATCAATGAAGCAGCCACCACCAAAGCGTTTCGCCCCAAATGATGATCTCTGCCAGCATGGGCGCTTTTGCCCTTTATGACGATAGAAAAATTACCGGAGCCTTTGCGAGCACCAGACAATGAACCATCAGCCAACGACGGCTCATAAGTCATCCCCAGATCAGCTTGCTCGGCATGTTGTTTTAACAGGCCAGAAGAACCGGTTGAGCCTATTTCCTCATCAGGACTAATAAGCACCGTATAACCAACATTATGAGCGTTTTCATGTTGCTCAAGAGCCAGTAATGCCTGACGCATTACCAGAAGTCCGCCTTTCATATCGGCAACACCCGGTCCATTAAGAGCATCATCACCTTGGTTGGTAACGGTTTGAAACTCGCTGTCTTTGGCGAACACCGTGTCATAATGTCCGGTCAATAATATTTGTATCGGCGCGTCAGTCCTTTGCACCAATCGATAAGCCTTTGCATGTTCAATTTCGTAAACATTACCAGAGTCATCAACAGCCTTGGTAGTCGGCAATTCTGGCTCGTCAACAACGCCTCCAAGTTTAGAGAAACTTTCTACGATCAATGCTCGCTGTTTGTTCAAGCCGCGAATATTGGTACTGCCAGAATTGATGTTTGACCATGACTTAACTTGCGCAATCATTTGCGAGTCGGCCATATCTATCTGATCAAGTAATCGTTGCTCAGACTTGGTGATTTCTACTGTTAAAGTCATTACTGTTCTGGACTAGAATTAAATCCACCTATCTAATTTCAATGCAATCATTTAGACCGCTTCCAAAGCTTGCTTTAAGTCAACCAGTAAATCATCAGGGTTTTCTATGCCCACAGAAAACCTTATCAACCCATCAGTATAACCTTGGGCTATTCTCAACTCTTTCGGCACCCCGGAATGAGTGGTTGATCCCGGATGACACATTAAGCTCTCTGTCCCGCCAAGACTTACCGCAAGTTTGATAAGTTTTAAGTTGTTCAACATCTTAAATGCAGCATCTTGTCCGCCCTTTACGTCAAAAGAAAACGTAGAACCAGGGGCCAAACAGGTTCGTTCAAAAATCTCTTTTTTTACCGGATCATCGTCAAGAAATCCCAAATACCTCACCTGATCTACTTTTGGATGATCTCTAAGAAACTCAGCGCAAATAGCTGCGTTTTTAGCGGCTTCATTTACCCGTAATTTCAAAGTCTCCAGCGAACGCAAAATTAACCAACAAGTATCCGGACTAGGAACAGTACCAAACACCGTGCGCAAAGATCGAATTTTAGCAATAACATCGGCTGAACCAATAGCAGCGCCGGCAATCAAGTCTGAATGACCGCCAATATATTTGGTCACAGAATACAATACTAAATCTAGTTTGCTGGTAATCAGCGGCGTTTGCCCCATTGGCCCTTGCATTGTGTTATCGCTCATCACGACCGGCCGCAAAGTCTGATCCTTCGCTAGTTCATTCGCCATAGTAACGCACAAGTCCAGATCAACTATTGCATTAGTAGGGTTGGCCGGTGTTTCAACATAAATTACCGCAATTTCCCCCATTGAACTGGCTTTCTTGAACGTTTCCCTTACTTCTTGCGCCGTTGCATCAGCAGGAAACGAAATACTTTTCACCCCAAACTTTGGCAAAAAGTCTTTTAGGAACATCTCGGTTGGGCCATAAAGCGGACTGGAATAAACATATACCTTTCCCGGCTCGGCAAACGCCAGCAAAGCGGTGGTAATTGCTCCCATGCCACTAGAAAACGCCAAAGCATCTTCACCGCCATCAAACAGCGTTAGGCGATCTTCGAGAATTTCCAGATTGGGATTATTTATTCGAGTATAAGCCAATCCCGGGTCAGCCATATCACTTTCTAGTGATTGCCCACGAGATTTACGAAAATATGCGGCGCCATGTTCTGCCGATTTAAAGGCAAATGTCGAAGTTTGAAAAACTGGTGGCTTAATAGAACCTTCCGACATTTGCGGATCATAGCCATAACTCATGACCAACGATTCAGGGTGTAAGGTATGATTGCCGATTGACCTTTTATGATATGGCTTGTCTTGCTTGCTCATGTTTTTGCTCCAACTCCAAAACTTCAACAAAGCTATGCGCGTCCACACCCCTATGGTCAAGAGATTGATAAGTAAATTCTTAGTATTTCTAGCAAAAATGGCGACGGTTTTACGATAAGAAAATATGATGTTTAAGAAACCAAAGCAAACTATTGCTGCGAATTAAATCGGAAGTGTTTACATAAAAAAACGGCCCAGCAAATGCTAGGCCGTTCTCTTAAATCTTTATACCAAAGTCTTAGTGTGCGCGTAGCACAACATTGGCAACCCGGTTAAGTGGCTCACGAGCACCGTCTGGTGTCTGAACCGCAGGGGCAGTCTCACCGAATGACTCAGTAGAGATCACTCCGGCACTAACACCGCGGTTAACCAGCTCATCACGTACAGAATCTGCACGTCTGGAAGACAGGCCAACATTGTATCTCTGATTACCAGATTTATCGGCATGTCCAGCAACACTTGCTGAATGAACACCACAACGTGCAGCTCTTGCTACACCAGCAGCGATCGCACCTTGTGCCTGTGTAGTCAAAGAGGACTTATCCCAATCGAAATAAACAGGAAATGCCACATCATTACACGGAGGCGGTGGTGGTGGTGGCGGTGGCGGTGGTGGTGGTGGTGGTGGCGGTGGTGGTGGTGGCGGAGGTGGTGGTGGCGGTGGTGGCGGTGGTGCAGCCTTCTTCGCACCAAACTTATAAATCAATGATGCAAACACATCATGCGATGAATAGTTGCCAGTATTAACAGTTCCACCCGTAGACGCAAAATTTAGCCTTGGAGACTGAAAATAACGATATCCAATATCCAGAACCCATTTATCAGAAAGATCCGTGCCAAAACCGACCAGACCATTCCATGCCCACTGGGTATGACTGTCATCAGCAACAGCAAATGGATCAGCTGGAACGCCTATGTTGACGTTGGATCCAGTAATACCATTTTGATAACCCCGAGCAGAAATACTGTTCTTGGCAACACCAAGTCCGAAGCCAATATAAGGCTTGAGCGAGTAACCAAGATCAAAGTCTCTAATGATATTGGTCATTACAGACCATGATTGGAAATCACTGGAGCTTTGGTCAAAGTTGCCAACAGCTCCTGTATCATTAAAACGTTGCGTCAGATCGAAATCAACGCGCCAGCCATTATCAAGGTATTTACCAAAA
The DNA here is from genome assembly GCA_021647805.1 of Robiginitomaculum sp. GTDB lineage: Bacteria > Pseudomonadota > Alphaproteobacteria > Caulobacterales > Maricaulaceae > Robiginitomaculum_B. The sequence goes on along the minus strand of JAKITZ010000055.1, from coordinate 6,877 downwards.
CCAATGGTTGGGCGAAAGTCGCCTTCGGCATTCATTTCGCCATTTAAAGCACCTGATGCAGTCATAGCATCAAGAGATCCATATCCTACGCCTGCTCTGGCATACCAGCCATCACCGGCTAAAGCTACGCTTGGCAAAGTAACCAATGCGGCTATTGCTACTGCTGAAAGTAAAGTTTTCCTCATGCTTCCCCTCCCGAGATATTCCTCGAAATTAAATTGTAAACGGCCCAGAATTGCGACCAAAAAATACTATTTGAACGAGTCACTTGCTAAAAAAGCAACTCGCTTATTCAAATTAGTACAATAACTGGACATGCTTGGCTAGTGAAAATGAATAATAACAAGGGTTTTTATAGAATAAGGACAACGTGTTGTTTCATCGCAACACCCCTTTCAAACAATTTCAATCAGAAGACCTGTTTTTCAAGCTTTCCGCAACCTCTGGAGGCATATATTTCTCATCGTGCTTGGCCAATATACGACTAGCAACAAAGACACCATCACGCCGCAACACCCCTTCAGCGATAACCCCCTGCCCCTCTCGAAACAAATCTGGAAGTATTTTACTATAAACAACCGGAATGCTTTCGTTAAAATCAGTGATTCTAAAACTCACCTGCAAACCTTGGCTTCGCTGAAAAGATCCATCCTCAACCATGCCGCCCAATCTGATTTTTTTGTCAATTTCATATTGCTCAGCCAATAACTCAGTTGGTGCGTAAAAATAGGAAATACTGTCTTTTAAGCCAGACATAGCTAATACTAAAGCTGCCACCAACACCAACGAGCCAAGCCCCAAGAATGTCAATCGTTGATTCCTTTTTCTAGGTTTCATGACTTCAATACTCAACCAGCAAATAATTTTATTAACCGAACACAATAAGAATGCGTCTGCACATTACCATTTGCCACGCGCCAGACAATAACAATTGTGCATTTTTTTTTGCGCTACACTCCAAACAACAGCATTCACCGATAACCATTGACTTAAAGATCATTTCCGTCTCAAAATAAATCTCAGCTACCATCACCTCAATAATTAAAACCCCTATCATAGAGCCATGAACAAACATCAAACATGCACTATATCTGCAGATGAAATAAGCTTTAAGCGCGCAATGGTCACTGTCTTTGCCAATGTGAACTTTTCGCTACAGTCCGGAGAAGTTTTGATGGTACGCGGAGCAAACGGCTCCGGCAAAACCAGCCTACTTCGAATTCTAGCCGGGCTAACATCTTCTTATAGTGGGAAATTACAGCATAAATTTGGCGATTCTAAGTGGAACACCGGGGTCTCTTCCGGCTCGATTGGCTGGCTAGGCCATAAGCTAGGCCTAAAACAAGATCTTTCAGCTATAGAAAACCTTGCCATTTGGAATGAAACGTACAAACAGCATGGGGATATATCAACAGCCTTACAAAAAGTGGAATTGCGCAACACACAACAACGCCCTGTATACACTATGTCTGCTGGTCAAAAACAGAGATTAGCCTTAGCCAGACTTTTGCTGAGCAATAGCCAGCTATGGATAATGGACGAGCCAGGAGCAAACCTTGATAGCGCGGGAAACAAGCTGATCGAAACCTTATTACAACAACACAGTGAACACGGCGGAATTGCTATCATCGCCTCGCATGATCAGATAAATCCAGATGCGCCAACCAGTTACATAAAGTTAGAGCAGGTAGCAACCGCATGATCAGCCAGCTTAAACTTATTGTTTTTCGCGACTTATTGCTGGCGACCCGTTCCGGGGGCAGTTGGGCGCAAGGTAGCATTTTCTTTATATTATTTATTATGTTAGCCGCATTTGCTCTTGGTCCAGATCAAGCAGAACGCGGCTTTATAGCCCCGGCTCTGGTTTGGCTTGCTGTAACATTTGCCAGTCAATTATCCTTAGGGCAGTTATTTAGTGAAGACCTAAATGATGGAAGCTTAGAGTGCTGGGTTACGGACAACCGCTCGCTTTTCGTATACGTTATTGGCAAGCTCTTCTCGCACTGGATAAGCAATTTTGCACCAATACTTCTGCTTAGCCCGTTTGCAGCCATCATGCTGGGCGCAGATACATCAAGCGTGCCGATACTGATGATCTCCTTACTGGTCGGTGGACCAGCAATAGTTCTTATAGGGGCAATGGCCTCGGCACTAACCGCAAACTTACGCGGTGCAGGTCTATTGATTGTACTGATATCTGGGCCACTATTGGCCTCACCCCTGATATTTGGGGTTGGCGCGGTACAAGCCGGAGTTATAAATAGCGTTGCAATGAAATTACTGGGTGCTATTTCATTGTTTTCATTGGTACTAAGTCCAGTAATCTCACGATTGGCTTTGAAAATTCACTTGGAATAATGATTAAGGTAATACAAATGCTGTCATATTTTGCCAATCCAGTCAGATTTAAAACCTTAAGTAAATGGGTTGCCCCAATACTGGGTATAGGCGCGGCTGTATTGATTATTCCTTCATGGATAATGGCATTATTCATTGTACCTGCTGATTATCAACAAGGTGATACATTTAGAATAATGTATGTTCACGTTCCGGCGGTTTTTGCCGCCTCTGGCGCTTATGCCTTTTTAGCAATAGCTAGTTTTTTCAGCTTTGTTTGGCGACATCCATTGGCCGATACTGCCGCTAGAGTTGCTGCGCCTATCGGTGCCGCCTTTACCTTTTTAGGGTTATTTACCGGAGCCTTATGGGGCAAGCCAATGTGGGGCGCGTATTGGGTATGGGACGCACGATTAACCTCGACATTGGTGATGTTGTTTTTATTTTTAGGCTATATGGCGATCAGAGCGGCAATCCGTGACGAAAATATCAGCGCCAGAATCGGTGCGATAGCTGCGATGGCCGGAGCAATCAATCTACCAATAGTCAAATATTCTGTTGAGTGGTGGTCGAGCTTACATCAATCCGCTTCGATTAATCTTAGCGGTTCAGAAATTGATAACTCCATGTCGACAACCCTGTTTGTTGGCATAATCGGTTATTTTTGCCTGTTCGGCTGGCTGGTGATCAATAATATGCTTAGCGAACTTGATACTCGTAGAACCAGAGCATTAGTAATTCGCTCATCAGACCAACGCCCATCTACTGCCAGCAAACAATCAACGGGGAACCCAGATGCCTGAACTATTGGATTTTGGCAAAAACAGTATCTTTATCTGGACATGCTATGGCGTAACTATTGTTGTTTTGGGGGCAATGATCATCACCAGTCTACGTAAGAAAAAACTGGCAAAAAAAGCGTTGGCAATAGTACTAGAAGAACAAAAACCTTAGCAATAAAAACCAACACCAGTAATTTACAGCTTTCCTCAGTGGATAAATTTCAAAAAAGTTCAACAAGGAACAATAGTGGTTTTGCGAACCACTAAGGAAACCCTTTATCAAAACCCATGTTTCATTGAGTTTATCACGCATTCACAATGTCAAACAGCCGCAAGTGAACTCATTATACCCACTGGCAAGACCATTATAACAAGCGTGAGTGTTGCTAGTATTCTTGGAACTTATCCCCGACGTTCAAGTGCGAACAAGGGTCAATGAGCGCTAATTCTTTGCCAATTAAGCCTTAGTGCAAGAGCAACCTTTGCCAATGATTGCTAATTAAGGGTTACTCAGTAGTGCGAACAAGCCCCTTGTTCACCCTCCTCTTTTGCCTCTCGGCGAAGTGCTAAAGCACCGCCTGCGCTGGCGCGGGCAAGCCAAATGCCGTTACCGTTGAAATTTACGCTACTGATTATAGAAAATGGATTGATGTTATTCGCACCAAAACAAGCCAACCATGTGTGTATGTATTGGGTCATTCCGAAGGATCGGTTATGGTCACATCCGCATCTGTCGACAATGCGAGTGTTTGCGGTCTCATATTGGTATCAGGTGTCGGGCGACCTCTTGGCGATATTTTACGAGAGCAATTAAAAGCTAATCCAGCGAATAAGCCAATTCTAAAAGAGGCGCTTGCAGCCATAGAAAAATTGGAACAAGGACAAAGGGTAGATTCAACAAAGTTACACCGCGCTCTACAACCGCTGTTTTATTCGACGGTTCAAGACTTTCTTATCTCGATGATGCAAACAGATCCCGCAGCACTTGCTCAAAAAGCAGATAAGAGAACTTTGATCATTCAAGGTGCCAACGACTTGCAAGTATCTGTTTTAGACGCGAAGAAACTAGCTGAGGCAACAAATGGTAAGCTCGTCATCATTGACGGTGTCAATCATATTTTAAAGGACGCGCCAGCAAGTCGCAGAAAAAATCTGGCGACCTATACGAATCCCGATCTACCCGTTTCAAAACGTGTAATTGAAGCAATACGTGATTTTGTACACCAATAAAGCACAATAGAACCTTTAAACAAGAACCATCCTATGTCCAATTGCCGTACGGGGTTTGAACCCCGTACGGCAGTGGAGTAATATTAACGACCAACAACCGTCACACCAGACATTCTCTTTGTCCTAACGCTTCGCTCTTGAGGGCTGGTTTTGAATAAGTTGATGGATCACAAAGGTGAAGTGTACTAAAGAATACCGTTCAATTCGGTGTTTTAAGTATATTGTACAGGTTGGTCTCTCATGGAATTCTTGAACGATCTCTTTGCTGCTTATCCGTGGGGAATATTTGTTGCGGTGGCTTTGGGGCCATTCATTCAAGAAGACGCGGCGGTAATTGTTGCCGCTTCTGCTTCTTCCTTAGGTCTGGCTGATCCGGTATTGCTGTTCATCAGCATTATGATCGGGCTTACATTGAGCGATCTATGGAAATATTGGGCAGGACGTTTTGGGCGAGCCCACAAAAAGGCCGAGTGGATTTCCAACCATCGCAATGTTGCCAAAGTTCGTGACAAGGTATTAGGCTCGTTGGGACTTACCTTGATGGCAACGAGGTTTATTCCCGGAACCAGAATACCAGTTTATCTGGCATCTGGTTTTTTCAAAGCTCCATTTGGACAGTTTTCTTTCTGGATTATTATTTCTGGTGCAGTTTATTGCTTAATTGCTTTTACTCTGTTTCATTATCTTGGTGAAGTTGGCGGAGAAAAAATACGAATGTACGCGCCATTTGTAGCAATTGCTTTGGTATTTATAATTCTTAGCGTACAATGGCTTAAAGCTCGCAAAGTAGATCAAAGTTAAAGCCAGTATTGGGGAAATTATGGACATAAGCGATCTGGATAAAATACAAATCAGCTTAAACACCGGCTCCTCCATTTTGCTTACTGTAATTCTTGCCGTCATGATGTTTGCGGTGGCACTTGGTTTGCGGCGCTCGCATTTCGCGTTTTTTCGCAGCGATCCAAAACATTATCTAGCCGGAGTACTGGCACAAATAATCGGTTTACCGCTGTTAACTCTGGGCTTGGTAATCCTGCTAAAACCAGCACCATCCTTGGCCTTGGGCATGATCATAGTGTCTTGTTGTCCCGGCGGTAATATCTCAAATTTACTGGCGATGTTTGGACGAGCCAATATTGCACTTTCGGTTTCAATGACCGCCACATCATCTTTGGCGGCAGCATTTATTACTCCAGTTTCAATTTTATTTTGGTTGTCGATGTACGCTCCAACCCGTGAAATACTGGTCGGTAGCGATTTTGATGCAGCAAAATTCCTAACCCAAACATTATTGATACTCGCTTTGCCTCTTTGCCTTGGAGCATTATTGGTTTGGAAAAAACCTAAACTGGCCAAGAAATTGCAAAAACCATTATCAATTTTCAGTATCGTGGTTTTATTGTTGATCATAATTGGCGGGTTTTATACCTACCGCCAAGTAGTCATTGATTTTGGCCTTATAATATTTCCATTAGTTATAATCCATAATGCAGCGGCTTTTGCTTTGGGTTATGGAACCGGCCTTGTCACCAAAGCCGATATCCCAACCAGACGCGCTTTGACTTTTGAGGTTGGAATTCAAAATTCAGGCCTTGGATTAGTGATCTTGCTCACCCATATTTCTGGCCTTGGCGGGGCTGCGGCAATAGTAGGCATGTGGGGGCTATGGCATATTGTTGCTGGAGGGTGTATGGTGTTCATATTTCGAACAGCAGACAAAAGACGGGCTTTAACAAATGCAATATGATCTTAAAATAACCGACGGAACTATTATTGATGGTACTGGCTCTAAACCATATACAGCCAATATCGCGGTAAAAGACGGCAAAATAGTCGAGATCGGTGAGTGTTCCGGTGATGCCGGCAAAAACATTGACGCAAATGGTTCAATAGTCACCCCCGGGTTTGTTGATCTGCATACTCATTATGACGGTCAAATATCTTGGGACGAAGAGCTTATGCCATCGGTAAATCATGGTGTTACCACTATTGTCACCGGAAATTGCGGCGTTGGTTTTGCTCCGTGCCGCGCTAAAGACCATGAAAAACTTATCCGCTTAATGGAAGGTGTCGAGGATATTCCAGGCTCCGCTTTGTCCGAAGGGATCACTTGGGATTGGGAAAGCTTTCCAGAATATATGCAAGCTATTGATAAAATTCCGCACACTTTGGACTTTGCGATGATGGTACCGCACGACCCATTACGAGTATTTGTTATGGGGGAAAGGGCAATTGCCGAGGAAGCCGCCACCAAAGACGATATTGAAAAAATGACAAACCTTACCCGCGAGGCGATGCAAGCTGGCGCTATCGGGTTTTCCACTGGACGTTCAGACTTCCATAAAAGCGCTGATGGCGACTGGACACCGGCCTCAGAAGCTCACCCTGATGAATTAGCCGGCATTGCAACAGCACTTAATGGCCTTAGCCACGGAGTACTGCACGCGGTAAATGATTTCAACCAAGAACGTGATGGCGATCAGTTCGATGCCGAGTTTGACATTTTAGAGAAGTTTTTTAAGGCCGCA
>JAKITZ010000054.1 GCA_021647805.1 Robiginitomaculum sp. | reverse complement strand
CAGAACACATTCAGTTGGGCGGTGCCCGCCCCAAAAACCAGAACCAACAGCGACAAAAGCATTTGCGGTGATTTTATGATGATTATCCATAAAACCGATAAAATGCCCGCCAACCGAATGACCAATAGTAAACAATGGCAGATCAGGAACTTGACGCTGTAGCTCGTCCAAAGCTGCTGGCGCATCAAGTTTGCCCCAATCGGCCATATTCGCCTGATAGCCCTTTAACTGTTTAGGGCGTGACGAACCAACGCCGCGACAATCATATAACAAACAGGCAAAACCTCTTGCAGCCGCATATCTGGCAAAATGGGCGTAGAAATCTGTGGTCACCGCAGTTGCCGACGAGATCAGCAATCCAGCCTTTGGGTTGGCAGGCGCGATAAGCACGCCGCCCAAGTTTTGGTCATCGCGAGCGTTAAAGTTTAATTTTTTCTCAGTAACTGACATTGTAATTCCTACTGTAATTGCAAAACTATGCCAGTTTCCGTAAACGTAAAGTCAAGCGGTAAATTACTACCAGTGATTTTTTAATTTCCTAGTGACGATTGTCTTTTGCTTACCTACACTGTCATATATTCAAAGGAGACTTATATGACCGACATAGCAGCCAGACTTAATGAGCTTGGCATTACTTTGCCAAAGCCAGTAGCTCCGATCGCCAATTATGTTCCTTTTGTCCGATCTGGAAATTTATTGTTTATTTCCGGGCAAATCGCCATCGGACCAAACGGCATTGTCACCGGAACTTTAGGGCGGGATATGAACATAGACGCCGGCAAGAGTGCTGCACGGCTTTGTGCAATCAATTTACTGGCACAGGTTTCCGCCGCCCTTGATAATGACCTGAATAAGGTTCGCCGAGTGGTGAAACTTGGCGGATTTATACAGTCAGAGCCAAGTTTTACCGATATACCAAATGTGATGAACGGAGCATCTGATCTAATGGTCGAGCTTTTTGGCGATATTGGCCGCCATGCAAGGTTTGCCGTTGGCAGCTCGTCCTTACCGATGGGAACTGCGGTTGAAGTTGATGGCATTTTCGAGGTTGAATAAGAGCTTTGTCCAAACTGGTATTGTTAAATATATACAACGATGTCTATGAAGCCTTGTGTGTCAAAGCCTCGCTTGAGGCGGCAGGCCTGTATGCTTTGGTACCCGACTATCATACCAGTTCAACTAATTGGGCGGGTGGCGTTACCCTTGGCAATGTTCGCTTGTTAGTATTGGAAACTGAATTACAGGCCGCACACGAAATTACCGATCAACAACAACTCCCCGCATCAGAAGCAGCAGCCCCCTGCCCCAAATGTTCATCAACCAAAACATCACAAATGGTAAGTTTACTTGAGGTGGCAATAGCAATAATTCTCTTGATACCGGCAATAAGGCGTACCAAACATTTCATCTGTCACGACTGCAAAAACCGCTGGAAATATGAGCGAAGTTAAAATCCAAGTGTTACGCTCGATAGCAGAAATTTCTGCTGGCGACTGGAACGCTCTGGCCAATCCTGACATCTCTAAATTTGATCCGTTCATCAGCCATCAATTCTTGCGCGCATTAGAGCAATCAGGCTCCGTTGGTAAAAACTCCGGCTGGTTACCATGTCATATTATTGCTGAAAATGACCGAGGCGAAGTCATCGGCGCAATGCCGCTTTATTTGAAAAACCACTCGCAAGGAGAATACGTTTTCGATCATAGCTGGGCGGCAGCTTATGAAAATGCCGGCGGGCAATATTACCCAAAACTGCAAAGCTGTATTCCGTTTACTCCGGTAACTGGTGCGCGAATATTGGCAACAGAGCCGAAAGTCCGACAACAATTAGTCGCCGCCATGCAAGAAGTAACCGGCAGGTTTGGCGCAAGTTCTGCTCATGTTACTTTTACCAATTCACAAGATGCAAATGAGTTTACCGATGCTGGTTGGTTAAAACGTAATGACTTACAATTTCATTTTACTAACCAAAGCTATGAAAACTATGATGATTTTCTTGCAAGGCTTACCTCGCGCAAACGAAAGGCCATAAGAAAAGAACGCAAAAAAGCCAATCAAAACGTGCAGATTATTGCTCTAAGTGGTGATGACTTGGCAAGTGAACACTGGGACTCGTTTTACGAATTTTACCTTGATACCGGTGCTAGAAAATGGGGACAACCTTATCTAAACCGGCAATTCTTTGATCTGTTACATCAAAGCATGAGCAAACATATATTACTGATCATGGCCAAAAACCAAGACAAATGGGTTGCTGGAGCGTTAAACTTTATTGGTGGCGATTGTCTTTATGGTCGATATTGGGGCTGTGTGTCCAATTATGACAGCCTGCATTTCGAGTTGTGTTACCATCGGGCAATAGAGGCAGCTATCGAGCTTGGTTTGTCCCGTGTCGAAGCTGGGGCGCAAGGCTCACACAAAATCGCCAGAGGTTATTTACCGGTTCAAACCTGCTCTTATCATTTCATACCTGATCCGGGGTTTGCCAGTGCAGTACAAAATTTCCTCGCAGAAGAACGTGCCGCGATCAAGCAACAACAATTGCAATACCTTAACATATCTCCTTACCGGCAATCTGCCACATAGACGCAGCGACAACTATTGGCTATTTTAGGCAAAACATAGGATAATCCAAATGAGCCTTACCGGAAAATATGATCAACAAAACATATTCGCAAAAATCCTGCGCGACGAAATACCCGCGGCAAAGGTATACGAAGACGAACACATACTTAGCTTTATGGACGCATTTCCGCAAAGCCCCTGTCACACATTGGTAATACCCAAAAAGCCCAGCCGAAATTTATTTGATACCGACCCACAGCAATTACTCACAGTCATTGCCGGTGTGCAGAAAATTGCTCTTGCTGTAGAAAAAGCTTTTGCTCCGGACGGAATTATTATCACCCAATTTAATGGCGAAGCGGCGGGGCAAACTGTTTTCCACTTACATTTTCATATTATTCCTAAATTTTCAGAACTTAACATGCAACGCCATGGCCGAGGACAAATGGCGGAAATGAAAGTACTATTGGAACAAGCAATGAAAATCTCTGCGGCGTTATGATACACCTTCACGATTATTGTTGATCTGCCAGAAATTTCCAGTTATTTCCTGTTCTTATGAATAATTTTCCCAACGATCTTTTAACCGGCTATAGCGCATTTCGTGATGGCTCGTTTCTCGCCAATCAACAACAATATCATGATCTAGCCGAACACGGCCAGACCCCAGCGACATTGGTTGTTTCTTGTTGCGATTCACGGGTTTCACCAGAGGTAATTTTTCAAACCAGACCTGGCGAGATATTTGTCATTCGCAATGTCGCCAATTTGGTACCGCCGCACAATCCAGACAACCAATGTGACTCGACTGCCGTGGCTGTGGAGTTCGCCATTCGTGTCTTAAAAATACAAAATATCGTGGTCATGGGGCATCAACATTGTGGCGGCATTGCCGCGACAATAGATGCACAATTAAATGGCACCAGTAATGGCCCGTTTATTGATCCGTGGATTGAACGATTAAAGCCGTCAGTGGGCGATACATTAAACGACCATGACCTTGAGGGGGCAGAGTTGCAAACCTGCGCCGAAAAGAACTCGGTAATTCGCTCCATCGAGAACTTGCGAACATTCCCGTCAGTAGCCGCCGGCGAAGAAGCTGGCGAGCTAACCTTGTATGGCGCATGGTTTGAAATTGCCGATGGCAAATTATGGCTGCTGAACAAAGAGAACGGACAATTTATCGAGCCTTAAACCTTAGAGTATTTGTTTTGTCGCATTTCTTATCGAAAAACCGCTCCACACTTTTTCGGAAAGGCTCTAGTCAGACGATTGCATCGCTTTTCGATTGAACAATAAATTCCAACCCATTGAGCCTCCACGAACAAACCCACAGAGGAAAAGGTACGGAATTGCTTTGTATTTGCTTTTTAAAATCGCTTGCGCTGATCTTATGAACGGATAGCGGACAAACAGATGAAAGAACATTGATGGTGCGCGGGAGCGGTGCTTATAACAAAACTCAGCATCACCAATTCCATACCAAGCAAACTTCTTCACATAATCGCCAAATGAAGCGAAATGTTCCTGCATCACTCTGGTTCTGCCGGAGCCAAATGAAAACCCGTCAATTTGCGACAGACGATAAAAGAAATCTGCATCGTCCTTGTGCTTTGTGATATTTGCATCAAATTTATTTACCGCAAACACCCGCCGTCGGTACATGGCCGGTGCGGTTCCGATCATGGTTTTTTTACCAGGATGGTTCAAGAACACATCGAACGCTTGATTTTCTGCTGCCGGCCAAAAACCGGTATCTTCGATGCCCAAATCAGCCTGCACCACATCAAGGTCAAATTCGCACAGATCCAAATAAAGCCCCTGCAAAGTGTCAGGCAATATCCGGTGATCAGCATCAATCATTGCGATCAACTCGTATTTACAAGCATCAATTCCCACTTGCCGGTCTGCGGTTAATGAGCCAGCTTTTGAGACAATCACATTATCGGTAAATTCTTTGGCAATGCTAACGGTTTCATCATCTGAATTGCCATCGACCACGACTATTTCATCAGGCTTAGAAGCTATAATGCTTTGCAATGATTTACGTATCCGCTTGGCCTCGTTACGGGCGCACAAAACTACTGATACTTTTGGCATTGTTTTTTGATTTGTTTTGTCCATTTACCAACTTTGAACGCAGATACCTTAATCAATGGTGCAGAGTACTGAAATTGCCAGCAATTCTTACAAAAACCACTCAAATAAAAACTATTGATATTCTTGAAGCCCTTCCTCACGGGATAAACCTTAAAAAGACTTAAGCGGCAAGGATTTGTTGCTATTATAAATCGCTTGGCATATCTCAACAAAACCAGCGTTTCATTGAGTTTATCGTATATTCACAATTTCAAACAACCGCAAGCTGGCCGGTTAAAGCCATTTGCACCACCATTATAACAAGTGAGGTTGGATCGGGTGTTCTTGGAACTTATCCCCGCCCCTCAAGGGTGACTAAGGGTCAATGAGTGCTAATTGTTTGCCAATTAAGCCTTGCTCGAAGTAACCTCTTTGCAAATAATTGCTAATTAAGTATCAAGCCACATTGCGAACAATACCCTTGTTCACCCTTAGCGCAAAACGACCAACATCCAGCCCCTCATCCCGACCTTCTCCCTATGGGAGAAGCGGCGTTACCGCTCTTCTTTAAAACACCACGCATCGAACCCCCTCTCCCCGCTGGGAAAGGTCTTCAAGTAGCGAAGCGGTAGGACAACAAAAAGGCTTGGGTGAGGGTCTTAAAAATCGCAATTAAGAAAACTGGATCACCCGAATAAATCGTGTGATAACAGTTAATGATATCCGGTGATGACGGACGTGGAGGCTTCACTATTTCTGCAAAAACAAAAATTTTGCCGCGCCATAAGTACGGGTATCTAATATTTCAAAACCGCTTACATCCGGCTGTTCTTCTGCGCCGCATTCAAATACCAATAACGCCTCATCGTTGATCCAGTCATAACGCGATAATGCTCTCAAAGCTCGCTCGCCCAAACCTTGATCATATGGCGGGTCAAGAAACACCAGATCGAACGGCGCACCAGTACTGGCCGGACGCTTGCCAAGATCAGTAGCACTGCGCCGATGAATACGGGTATGACCGAACAGCTCAAAGCTTTCGATATTGTCTCTGATTGCTGCACGAGCATTACTATCTTGCTCGACAAACAAGCAAAAGCTTGCACCTCTAGATATTGCTTCAAAACCCAACGCACCAGAACCAGCAAATAAATCCAATACCCGCAAACCTAATAGCGGCTTTGCCCAACTGGCATGGCTTAGGATATTAAACACCCCCTGACGCGCCCGATCTGTTGTCGGCCGGGTTCCCTTTCCATCAGGACTGATCAGTTTTCTGCCGCCTAATGAGCCGCTAGTTATTCGCACGTGGCTGCCTCTTGGTTGGCTTAGTTGGCTTGGCTTTTAATGCCCGTTGTAATTGCCTTGTGCCAATTTCCGCCAACATTCCTTTACCAAGACTACCCAGATCAAACGGCCCAAAGCTGGTACGAATAAGCCGGTTTACCTGTAGATCTATTGTTTCAAGCACCCGCCTAATTTCGCGATTACGCCCCTCGGTAAGACTTATTTCAAGCCAAATATTATTACCGTTTCCGGGCAGTAAAGTCGCAATAATCGGTGCAGTTTTACGACCGTCCAACATCACTCCCTTGGCCAAACGATCAAGCCGTTTTTGATCAGTTCTGCCATAAGCGCGTACCTTGTAAGTTCTTGTCCAACCGGTTTTCGGGTGTTCTAACTTTCGAGCTATCGCTCCGTCATTGGTTAATAACAACAATCCTTCGGAGTTTAGATCAAGCCGACCAACCGAGATCACCCGTGGCATGTCTTTGGGCAGTGCGGCAAATACCGTGTCGCGTCCCTTTTCGTCGGAATGGGTGGTAACCAAACCGGTAGGTTTATGATAGCGCCACAAACGACTTTCTTCAGCCGCCTCAACCGCTTTGCCATCAACAGCAATTGTTTCTGTGCCTTTGATGAAAAATGCCGGCGTAGTAACGGTTTTGCCATTTACTTTAATGCGACCACTTTCGATCATGCGCTCGACCCCGCGCCGCGATTCAACACCGGCTCTGGCCAGAAATTTCGCAATGCGCTCACCTTCAGGGCGCGGTTCTTTATTGCTTGGGGCTTGACCTTGGTCTGATTTATTGGGCATTGCTTCTTCCATGATTGATCATACGCCGTTCATGTCACAAGCAATGACCCTAGCGCAAGCAGCATTTGACAGTAATGAAGTGCCAGTTGGTGCTATTGTGCTGGCGGCGGATGGAAAAACAATCATTGGCGTTGCTCATAACGCACCTTTATCGGGCAATGATCCAACTGCCCATGCCGAGATATTAGCGATCCGCCAAGCAGCCAAAACTCTTGGCAATTATCGGCTAACCGATTGCACGCTTTATGTAACATTAGAGCCATGTACCATGTGCGCTGGTGCAATTGCTAACGCCCGCATCAAGTACCTAGTTTATGGTGCAGCTGATCCCAAGGGCGGAGCAGTAAAAAATGGTGTACAATTCTTTGAACAACCAAGCTGTCACCACAAAATAGAAGTCACCGACAATATTATGGCAGAAGCATCATCGCAGATTTTACGAAAATTCTTTCAAAATCGCCGGAAATGAACTAACCTAGCGTTTAATTAACTCAAATTAAAAGTTAGGCTTTATTGGCATGCGTATATTATTATTGATATTGCTGGTTTCTTTATTACCCACGCAGGCATTAGCAGCACCAGCAATAAATGCAGCCATATCTCCCAGCGCTCGTTCTGGTGTGGTATCCGATCCAATAACCGTATTTGCAGTTATGCAAAACTATGGTGATATGACCGCTAATAATTGCCGAATTGAACTTGATGCCGGTTATTCGGGTAATGTGCCTATCACCTTGAATTACCAAACTACCAGCCCTGCCAATCAGCTTATCGGCACCATCAATCAACCAGTAGATATTGCCGCAAATAGTGTACAAAATTTTCTAGTTGAACTTACTGGCTCCAGCGCAATTACCGGTCGTGACATTGGCTTTGATTTTATCTGCGATACTGTTTCCGCACCACTGTATCCCGGTGTTAACAGCATGCGCATCACCATTAGCGACACAGCCCTACCCGATTTGATCCCGATCGCGGTTACTTTGTCCGGCGATGGGGTAATGCGCATTGCCGATGCTGGAGGTGCTTCGGCATTTGGCACAGCAGTAATTAATATCGGTGCTGCTGGCGATGTTCGGGTGCGTGCCGATGGCGGAGAATATGTTTGGCCGGTAAATTTACTGGTATGTGAAACCGATGCTGGCGGAAATTGTTTAAATCCGGCAAGCGTAAGTTTGGACGTAAACTTTGCTGTTGATCAAACCAGAACATTTTCGGTATTCGGCTTTGCCTCTAACCGGCTTGGCACGCCGTTCATGCCAGAACTGGCGCGGGCTTTTTTACGGCTTGAAACTCTAACCGGCGAGACATTGGCCGCCACCAGCGTTGCTATTATCGCCCCTGATCCCGTACCTAATTACACGCTACTCGATATTACTGCGGCGCGGATTTGGGCGGCAACCGATGGGAGTAGAGCCTTAATAATTCAACGCGATGGAGTGATATTACACGAAGAGTATTGGGGAACTGGCGGCGTTGATTTGGCCGAGAGAATATTCTCCGGCAGCAAAAGTTTTTCTTGCGCTTTGGCAGCAGCAGCCATGGACGATGGGATTTTGAACCCTGATGATTATGCTTGGAGCGCGATAACTCCTTGGGCGCCGGGCGGAACAATGCCGGATCCGGAACAAAAAACCATGATCCGCGCTAGAGACCTGATTTCCTTGACCTCTGGTTTGCGGGCAAGGGTTACTCCCGCCGGTTTTCCAACTCTCTCGAATACTTATGGTTTGGCGTTTAGTGCACCGCAAGATTTAAACCCGGGTGAGCAAGCCATTTATGGCTCCACCGGCTTTCACAGCTTTACCGCATTTTTTGAACTAAGCACCGGCGGCGTTAACAATGCCGGCATTGTCACAGGCGGAACCGATCCTGCAGCATTTATACAATCACGAGTATTGGATCCGATCGGCTCGCAAATAGCTATATGGAGCCGCGACATAAATGGTAAACCGGATTTTGCCGCCGGTGCCAGCATGACCGCCAGAAACTGGATCAAATATGGACAATTATTGCTTGATGATGGTGTTTGGGAAGGTGACCAAGTATTATCGCGCTCCTCGGTGCGTAAATGCCGGCATTATTACACCCCGGCTTTGGGTAATTACGGCTTATCCTTTTGGTTAAACCGGCCTGCTGGCGACACCTGGAACGCAGCCGAGGACGATGTTCCATTACCTGCAAACTTTGCCGACCAAATTTCGCCATCATCACCTAATGACCATTTTTCTGCATTGGGTTTTGGTAACATGCAATTACACATGATCCCTTCGGAAGGACTGGTGATTATAAAATATGGCGGCACTGGCGATCAAAACGTATTTTTCAGAGAATTATTCAACGGCGCATTTGACGATTGATCTAATTCATTGTTTTGTTGCTCCACGAGTTTACAAGCGAGAGAGACAATGCCCCAAAACAAAATCACCTGTGCAGTGGTACAGTCCGGATCAGTTTTATTTGACCTAGAAGCAACTATTGATCTGTTCACGGCCAAGCTTAATCAAGCAGCCAAAGACGGGGCAGAATTGGTGGTATTCCCCGAAGCTTTCATTGGCGGCTATCCCAAGGGTCATGATTTTGGCGCCAGAGTCGGGTCACGGACTTCTGATGGTCGTGATGTGTTTGTCGAATATTATAATTCGGCACTTGATCTGCAATCAGCAGAATTTAGCAAAATTTGCAAAGCCGTTAAATCGGCCAAAGTCTTTGTTGTCGTTGGCGCAATTGAACGCGATGCCGGAACTTTGTACTGTACGTTGCTTTACTTTAACTCCGGCGGAGAGCTAACCGGCAAGCACCGAAAAGTCATGCCCACCGCCATGGAACGGCTAATATGGGGATTTGGTGATGGCTCTACCTTGCAGGTTCAAAACTGGGAAATTGGCAAAACCGGCGGTTTAATTTGTTGGGAAAACTACATGCCGCTGGCCAGAACCCATTGTTACTCCCAAGGCGTAGAGCTGTATTGCGCACCAACTGTTGATGACCGTCCGGTCTGGACACCCTTGATGCAAACCATTGCCGTAGAAGGCCGTTGTTTTGTTTTGTCCGCAGTACAATTCATGCGCAGATCAAATGCACCCGCAGATTATATTTGCACCGATGGTGATGCGCCAGATACCATATTGATCAATGGTGGTTCGTGTATCATCTCGCCATTTGGAGAATTACTGGCAGGGCCAGTATTTGGCGAAGAATGTATTTTATTGGCCGAACTGGATAAAACCCAGTTGATCAGAGGTAAGTTCGATCTCGACACAGTTGGGCATTACTCCCGCCCGGATATTTTCAAGTTAACTGTTGATACAAGGCCAAAAAACCCGGTAGAAATTTCCGATTAAATGCCGCTCAGCAACCGCCATTGATCCGGTGGTATTTCACTAGAAAACCCGCTTAATTTGTTATTTGCCAACCAGAATTTTTTCTCGAAAATCAACGGTACAATCGCCGCCTCATTCGCAATCAAATCGGCAGCCTCTGCCGCCAACCAATCACGCTCAACCGGATTAGCTCTGGTTCTAGCATCTGCTACTAACTGATCATATTGATCGCTAGTCCAGTTAAAATTAGCGGCAAAACCAGTGCTGGCAAATGGTTCAATCATTCGCCAGTTTTCACGCTTTAACCCGCGATCAAAACTGGCCATTGCCAGATCAAATTCCCCGGCTTCAATAAATGAGTACAGACCTTGGCCGTCTGTTCCTTGTATATGGCAGGTAACACCGATTTTCTTCCAGTTTTGTGCCAGCTCCACCGCGATACGTTCGCGTAATTCTCCTGAGTGTAACAAGGTAAGCGTCAAGCCATCTGCGTAGCCGGCTTGGGTCATAAGGGCTTTGGCGGTAATTATCCGTTCCTCAAAGCTTTCCAGCAATGGTGATGTTGCCCACGGTAAAATCCCATACGCAGGATCAGAAAAATCGGCAAATAGTTTTTCGGAAATAAATTCGCGATCCACCGCCAAATTCAAAGCCTTGCGTACTGCGATATTAGCCAAGGCAGGATGCTTATGATTAACTTTCAAATATACCAGCTTTGGACTTTTCCAAGAATACAGCCTACTTTCTTCGCGGGTTTGCAGGCTGACAATTTGATTAGCTGGCGGATCTTCGGCCAGATCAAGATCACCGGCACGTATCATCCGCGCCCGGGTTGCCGCATCTTCAACAACACTAAGATAGATATTATCAATCAGTGGCGGATCCGGTGCATGGCGGTTTTTGCGCAATACAAATTCATACAAGCTGGCCTTTTCCACCACATACGGCCCCGAACCAACAAAATCGGGAGGCAGCGGCCACTTACTTTGAGCATTGGGCACAATATGTTCAGGGGTCGGGTAAAACTCGCGCATCAGTTCGCCAAACACTCCCAACGGAGCCGTAAACGAAAACCGAACTGTTGTATCGTTAAGCGCCGTTACCCCTAATTGCTCTATTGGCAAAACACCGGTTAAAACGTCCATAGCATTAACCAGCAGATCAAAATCACCAACATCGGTATAAAGCGAAGTTGGATCAAGCATTCTTCGCACAGAGCCAACCACATCATTGGCGGTAATTGGCTGTCCGTCTGACCATCGCAAACCAGAACGCAAAACAAATGTCCAGTGCAAACCATCATCAGACATATGCCAGCTTTGCGCCAGTCCCGGAGCCAACCCGCCGTCAGCTCCGTAATTAGTCAACGGGGTGTATAATTGTTTGAATAATAATGCGGCTGCCGCAAACTGCCCTTGCGCCGGGTCAAGACTGTCAGGCGCGGTGGCAATACCAATACGCAATGTCGCCGAGCCATTACCACTGCCGCCACAAGAAACCAATCCTGTGGCCACTGATGCCAATAAAAACCCGCGCCGTGATAATGATAACTTAAAAGCCATAGGTAACGGTTAAACTGATTTTATGATCAAGGTCTATGAATTTCGCACCATTTCGGCAAATCGCTCAAACATATAAAAGCTATCCTGTGGGCCGGGGCTGGCTTCGGGGTGATGCTGCACCGAAAAGGCAGGCTTACCAACTACTTCCAAGCCGCAATTACT
>JAKITZ010000283.1 GCA_021647805.1 Robiginitomaculum sp. | reverse complement strand
GGCGGGGTCATGATAGTGATGAAGTGGTAGCTGATCGTATGCGCCGTGCCAAAGATGAAATCAGCCATTGGGGTGAGTATCATTATGTGATCGTCAATAAGGATATCGAACAATCAATGACTGATTTACGGGCGATCTTGGCGGCGGAGCGTCGACTTCGAAAGCGCCAGCCATGGCTTGGCGACTTTGTTCGTCGGCTTGTCGAGCCTTTTAGCGAGTGAGCCTGAACCAAAAGAAGCGTGTGACTATCAACGCAACGCCCAACCCCAGCGCATACATAGCTAGCTTTGCGGCCAGATCAATTGGGGCGAAAACCCAGATCAGTGAATAAAGAAACCCGGAGACGACAAATGTCCAGCCGGCAAATCTTTGTATTTTTTGGGTGGTTGATATTTCACAATTATTTCCGTTAATTGGATTAATAGCTTTTGGTAAGAAATTTCCCATGATCATTACAATCGCACCTAAAATAGCGGAATTTATCCGTTCCCCCATTTCAGCATCAATTGTCTGATATTGTTGGGCAATGGATAAAACCATCGCAAGTGCCAATATAAGTCCAGCGGCGGATATACCACTGCGTAATTGTTGTTTTGCGTTTGATATTGCGCAGGATCCGGCTTTAAAACGCTGTATTATTGCCATGCCTAACCAAACTGCAGGTAAAAAACCGGCGCCTATTATTGACGTGACTAGTAATTTAGGCTGCAGATACCATTGCCAAACCCCAAGAAATAAAACAGCAAATGTTAGCGCCGGGGCAAACTTTGAAAGTAATTTATGATTTAGCATTTTTATTGCCTTTGTTTTGAGTGTTTGAACGCAAACCTAAACCTATGGCTCCAGAGAAACCGAGCAAAGCATCTTCAAGAACTGACATGTTGATTTGATAAATAACCATTTTTCCTTGTTTGTGAGTTGCAACCAGTCCAGCCTCTCGCAAAACAGAAAAGTGCGCTGACATTGTTGGTTTTGATACCGGAAAGTGCTTGGATATTTCACCTGCGCTTAGGGGTTCTTCGCGAAGAAGACGTAAAATCTCCCGGCGTGTGTTATCGGATATTGCTTTGAATACATTACTCATAAATAGACAATTAGCTAATCATCTAAATGTTGTCAAGAATAATATTTCACATTCAAGTAATGCTGGTCGCCAATTTATAAGCCTTTGCCATCTGCATGAATTGATCTGGGTGCAAATTTTCCGGACGAGTTGTAGGATCAATTTCTAAGCTTTGTAGCCAAATACTGATGTTTATTCCTAGATCTGCATTTAAGGACTTTAAGCTAGTCCTCAGCATTTTTCGTTTTTGACCAAATGCCAGTCCGGTTATTTTGGCTAGTGTGTCCAAATCATCAAATCGTTGTTGCAAAGGTAATGGCCGTAGGTTTACGACGGCTGATTCTACTTTTGGAGGCGGTGTAAAAACCGAAGCAGGAACATTCATTATAAGCTCTGTTTCGGCAATGGCTGCGCACAAAATGGATAACCTGCCATAATGTTTGGAGTTTACTTTGGCGGTAATTCTTTGCGCCACTTCTAATTGGAACATCAATGTAAGTGATTGCCATGATAATTCAGGAGTGGTCAGCCATTGGATCAATAATGCAGTGCCAACATTGTAAGGTAAATTGGATACCACATGAAATGGTTTACCTTTGGCCAATAAATTTAAGTCAAAATTAAGCGCATCGCCTAAGTGAATGGATAGCTTGTCAGCATAAAACTCACCTAACTCAGCAAGGGCTGGTAAAAACCGCTGATCCGTTTCTATAACATGAACATTGGCTTTTGCGGCTAATAATGGCCGAGTTAAGCCGCCGGGGCCAGGGCCTATTTCAAACACTAGATCACCAGCTTTCACATCGGATAAGCGGACAATTTTTTCGGTTAGGTTAAGGTCAAATAAGAAATGTTGTCCGAATTTTTTACTGGCTTTGAGACCATATTTCTCAACAATGTTTCTAATTGGCGGTAATTCTGGTTTTGTCATTAGAGCGAGCTATGATTGCTGGAAATTGTATTTGCCATAGTTAAGGCTGCAATCAGGCTATCTGCTTTTGCTAAACCCTTACCGGC
>JAKITZ010000053.1 GCA_021647805.1 Robiginitomaculum sp. | reverse complement strand
GTGCCCTAATGATGCTTGTGTATTTGTTGCCGATACTGGAACATATTCCATCTGGCGGGTTTGGTTAAATGGTAATATTGGCGGGCAAGTGGACAAGGTCATTACAAACCTGCCGGGATTTCCTGATAATATTAACCGCTCTGCCGATGGTACATATTGGATGGGTTTGGCCAGTCCGCGGATTGATGCGATAGATAAATTATCTGGTTTGCCATTTGTGCGCAAAATTATCATGCGCCTGCCGGATCGTTTTAAGCCTGCGCCTTTACATCATGGAATGGTGATCAATTTTGGCTTTGACGGACATATATTAAATCAATTTCAAGACCCTTCCGGGGCTTATCCAACCACCACCGGCGCACTAGATGCCGGCGATGGTTGGCTATATATCACCTCATTAAGCGCCGGAACTTTGTCTCGCAAAGGCTGGAGCGCAACAACGATAGTTCCGCCCGTAAAAGAAGTTACAGGACAGTAGACCCAGCCCCTGATTTGCAAAAAATGTATTTCTGTGTACAATTCCAAAAAAAGGGGATTGTCATGATACGTGTTTTATTGGTTTCTTCGTTTGTTATATTGTTTGCAGCTTTTGCATCTAAGGCCGTGGCAGACGATCCATGCCCACAAAACTATGCTCCGATTTGTGGACTGGATAAGTCTGGAAATGAAAAAACCTATTCCAATATGTGCCAGCTAAGAGACCAGCATGGTGATGCCATTTACAAAGGTAAATGCAGAAACACACCAACCAATCAAGCCTCTTGTCCGCGTAATTATTCCCCTGTATGCGGTGCTACCGCTAGCACCACCGCAAGATTTGGTGCAGAAAAAAGAACAACCTACAGCAATGATTGTGAACGCAAAAAGGCCAATGCACGGCTTCTTTACAATGGTCAATGCAGAAACCCACCGGCCAATCAAACCGCCTGCCCTGCTAATTACGCACCAGTCTGTGGCCAAACCGCCAGCACCAATTCAAGATTTGGTGCAGGAACCAACAAAACATACAGCAATGATTGTCAGCGCAGAAAAGCCAATGCGCGGCTACTTTATAATGGCCGCTGCCGATAGTTCAAAACTTACCTATAAATCCAAAAAAGAGAAAACTTCATGAAAAAGTATATTGCTGAGTTAATCGGTACAGCCACATTGGTATTATTTGGTTGTGGGGCTGCGGTATTAGGCGGTGAACAAATCGGACAAGCAGGAATAGCTGCAGCTTTTGGTCTGGCAATCGTTGCCATGGCTTATGGAATTGGCCCTATTTCTGGTTGTCACGTAAATCCTGCCGTATCATTGGGCGCGTTTGTATCCGGGCGAATGCAAGCTGGTGAAATGATCAAATACTGGATAGCGCAATTCATTGGCGCGGCAATTGGTGCAGCAATAGTTTTTGTAATCGCATCAGGCAAAGCAAGTTATGATGTGGCGCAAAATGGTCTTGGTCAAAATGGCTGGGGGACAGGTTATCTCGGCGAATATTCTATGCAGTCTGCCTTGATCTTCGAAGTGGTAGCAACATTCTTGTTTGTTGTGGTTATCTTGGGCGCAACTAGCAAAAACGCACCTGCTGCAATGGCTGGGCTATCAATTGGCCTAACCCTTTGGGTGATACATTTAGTTGGCATTCAAGTAACCGGTGTTTCGGTCAATCCGGCTCGTAGCTTCGGCCCAGCACTGTTTACCGGCTTTGGCCAAATATGGTTGTTCATGATAGCTCCGCTAATTGGCGCAGCATTGGCTGGTCTATTATTCAGAAGCGGATTGCTTGCAGATAAAGAATAGAAAATTACTTTTTCTTTTTGCTCTTGCCTTCAAAGCCCGGACGCACAGCGTAATTTACCGCTAACCCATAATCAGGGTCGTCATCGCTATCGACCATTAACTGTCCTGCTTTTTTGAGTAATCTATGACAATCACGAGACAGGTGTTGTAACTGCACGGATTTTCCGGCTTTGCGGTACTTTTTGGCCATTGCTTCGATTGCTTGCAAGGCCGACTGATCAACCACACGGCTATTGATGAAGTCTACGATAACTAGATCAGGATCTTCTTTGGGCTTGAAAATTTCGGCAAAACCTTCGGCTGATCCAAAAAATAACGGCCCCTCGATTTTATAAACTTTCACTCCGTCCTTGCTTTCATCGATATGTGCATGAATGCGCCGCGCATTGTTCCAAGCGTAAGACAAAGCAGAAACGATCACTCCGACGATCACCGCACTGGCCAAATCATGCCAAACCGTAACACCTGTAACCAATATTATCACAAAAGCATCATGCAACGGTATTTTGCGCATAATGGTAAAGCTGTGCCAAGCAAATGTGCCGATCACCACCATGAACATAACCCCAACCAAAGCCGCCAGTGGAATTTGCTCGATCAACCGATAACCAAACAAAATAAACGCCAGCAAAAACAAAGCCGCCGCCAAGGCAGAAAGACGAGTTCTACCACCAGATTTTACATTGATCACTGTTTGGCCGATCATCGCACAGCCACCCATGCCACCAAAAAAACCAGTGACAGTATTGGCTACGCCTTGCGCCAAACATTCCTTAGATGAGCCACCATTATGTTTGTCGGTCATTTCACCGACAAGGTTTAAGGTTAGCAGGCTTTCGATCAAGCCAATCGCCGCCAAAATCATGGCATAAGGAAAAATAATTTCCAAAGTTTGCATGGTGAAAGGAACCATCGGAATATGAAATGATGGCAGGCCACCACCAATGCTGGCCATGTCTCCAACTCGTGGCACGTCCAGTCCAAAACCAATTACAAACAATGCAACAATGCCAATTCCAGCCAGAGGCGCAGGAATGGCTTTAGTGATTTTCGGCATTAACCAGATAATCGCCATGGTCATGGCTACCAAGCTTAACATCAATATCATAGATGAGCCGCTGATCCATTGTCTTACCCCATCTACATTGACCTGAAATTGAGACATTTGTGCTAGAAAAATCACAATTGCCAAGCCATTAACAAAGCCCAACATTACCGGATGCGGAACCAGCCGAATAAATTTACCCAGCCGAAATATACCTGCCAGTAATTGCAAAATCCCCATTAGCACTACTGTCGCAAACAAATATTCAACCCCGTGCTGCGCCACCAAAGCCACCATCACTACGGCCAAAGCCCCAGTAGCACCGGAAATCATTCCCGGCTGCCCACCAAGAATTGCGGTAATAAGTCCAACAATAAATGCCGCATACAGGCCAACTAATGGGTCAACACCGGCAACAAAAGCAAACGCCACGGCTTCGGGAACCAAGGCCAATGCTACCGTTAGGCCAGCTAAAACCTCTATCCTGATACGTTTTGGGGTGAACCCATTAAAGCGTGAACGCCGCCAACCTGAAACAGATAGGCTTTTCGCAAATGTTGCTAATGTTGGTTTCATCTTAAAAAGCCTGTTGATGGTATAATGTTAAGCTGCGCTGTATTATAGCTGTATCACTAAAACGCAAGCAGTTACTTAAACGGCAAACCTAACTGATGAATATTTCAATTCGAAGTATTTCCATCTTGCAAGTCAAGCGTAAGGTCGGTATTGCAAATTTTGTCAAGTTTGCCGGATATTTATTATGGAAACAAATCAACGGCCATGGATAGTGATGAAGTTTGGTGGCACCAGTGTTGCATCAATTGATCGCTGGCAGTCTATTGCCAAGATTATTACCGCCTGTACCGATGAGGGTAATCAGGTGTTAGTTGTGCTATCTGCACTTTCTGGAATATCTAACTTACTGGAAACCGCAATCAAGAAAACCGCTTTTGGTGCGCATCAAAAGACCTTTGAGCAAATTTGTCAAACTCATAACGATCTTTGCCGGTCAATGAATATTGATCATAAAAACTTACTAGACGCTGATTTTGAGCAATTACAGCGGTTATTATCCGGTATGGAATACACCGGCGAAACCAGCCCAAAAACACAAGCAAAAGTTATGGCAATGGGCGAGATAATGGCCACCAGAATTGGTGCGAAATACCTGTCTCAAAACCAAGTGCAATGCAAATGGTTGGACGCAAGAGAATTATTACGGGCAACAACATCCAAAAAGAATAGCGATCAGGAGCGGTTTCTATCGGCAAGTTGCGATGATGAACTCGACAAAGACTTGCAAAAGAAATTACAGAAAACTCAAAGCAAGGTAATCCTCACCCAAGGTTTCATTGCCAGTAATAACAATAAGGAAACCGTGCTTTTAGGCCGTGGCGGATCGGACGTTTCTGCAGCTTTATTTGCTGCCAAACTGGCCGCAAAACGTCTTGAAATTTGGACAGATGTACCAGGAATGTTCAGCGCCGACCCGAAACAAATCACCTCGGCGCGACTGCTAAAAGATTTAAGTTACCGAGAAGCACAGGAAATTGCCTCACTGGGAGCCAAAGTCATTCATCCCCGTAGCTTCCCACCAGTACGACGCGCCAATATTCCTATGCATGTTCGTTGCACTCATACCCCACAACTCAGCGGCACAAGAATATCCAGCATGCCGGCTGATAACTCGCCACGGGTAAAAGCAATTACCATACGCACAGGTATTACATTAGTTTCTCTAACCACTTCTTCAATGTGGAAAGTTCCGGGGTTTTTAGCTACTGCATTTAGTGCATTTGCTGCCAATGATCTTTCCATTGACTTGGTCACCACATCGGAAACCAGCGTAACGGTTTCCCTTGATAACAATCAAAGCAATGAAGATGAAGCACTTGAGCAACTCACTCATGATTTGGCCGAAATTTGCAAAGTTGAAATAATAAAGGGTTGCAACACAGTCTCACTGGTTGGCAAAGGGATCAGAACAATATTGCACAAGCTAACTCCAACGCTGGAATTGTTTACCGAACACCCGATAAGGTTATTGTCGCTGGCAGCCAATGATCTAAACCTAACCGTAGTAGTCGATGAGGAACAAGCGCAATTATTAGCGATACGGTTACATGATGTATTATTTGATATAGAAGAAAATGATCCAGTTTTTGGTTCACCTTGGAATGAACAAACACCCGTTGAAAATGAACAATTAGACCAAAGCGAATGGTGGCAGAATAAAAGGCAGGACTTATTACAACTGATGAGCGGTAAAAATTCCGCTTATGTCTATGATCTTGATACCATTGATCAAGCCTTACAACGATTACAAAATCTAAAATCAATCGATAAATGCTTTTATGCCATGAAGGCCAATGCTCATCCAAAAGTACTACAACAGGTAGTTTCTTCCGGCACCGGGATAGAGTGTGTCTCAATCGGTGAAATGAAACATGTCTTACAATATTTTCCAGACATTGATCGACAGAAGCTGTTGTTTACTCCTAATTTTGCCGCAAAAACAGAGTTTGAATTTGCATTTTCCGAAGACATAAGAGTAACTCTTGATGCAATATATCCGATAAAAAACTGGCCGGAGCTATTCAAAGGCGCACGGTTAAATTTACGGGTAGACCCAATGCGCTCGCGAGGACATCACAAACATGTACTTACTGCCGGTGATCGAGCAAAATTTGGCGTTCCAGCTGCGGATATTCCACAAATAGCAAGCTTGGTTAAAAAGGCCGGAGCAATCGTTGATGGCCTACATTCACATGCTGGAAGTGGCATTCTCGATCCTCGGCATTGGAGTGACATCGGCAAATACTTAGCCGAATTAAAAAAATATTTTGTCGAACTCACCCACATCAACCTTGGTGGTGGCCTTGGTATTCCAGAACGCCCCGGTGGTGCGGGACTAGACATGGCAGCTTTAGATACAGGACTATTGGAGTTAAAAAAACACTTGGGAAATGTGGACTTGTGGCTAGAACCTGGTCGTTATGTGGTCGCCGAAGCCGGAGTGTTATTATCGCGCGTGACCCAGCTAAAATCCAAAAACCAATCAAACTTTATCGGCATAGATACCGGAATGAATTCGTTGATACGCCCAGCTTTATATTCCTCGCGCCATGAGATTTTCAACCTGACACGACTTGAACAAGACAATATTTCAGGGCGAGTGACAATAGTCGGGCCAATTTGCGAGTCTTCGGATATTATAGGCACTGATCGGCAATTACCAAAGACCAGCGAAGGTGATATTTTGTTGATTGCAAATGCCGGTGCATATGGCGCGGTTATGTCATCAAACTATAATTTGCGAGAACCTGCGCCAGAGCTGACAATCTAACCCACTCTTTGTTGTCAGACATTTACGGTGCTAAAGCATTTTCAGTAAAAGTGGAAACCGGTTTTGCGGCAAGAAAATGCGATAAAGCAAAGAGATAGAATTATTTTTCGGTTCAAACCGAACCGAGAATGTTCTAGGCTCAAGCTCCTAACCACCAAGTATGACCAGCCATGCACTAACCATTAGCGTGAATCCTGCCAAAGCAGAAAGAGCCATAAACTCTCTAAAAATATCTTTCATAGTAAACCTCCATAAATATAAGTTAAGTTCTTATTTTGTTCTCATCTATATATTCACTGTTTGTTCTCACTGTCAAGAGATATATTCAATTTCTTAAATCGCCTCTCAGATTCAGTTGTATGCTATGAAAAATCAAGTGAAGAACTCCTTCTCCCATCCGGGAGAAGGCGGGGATGAGGATCTAAAGCTGGCAAACTTGTTAGATCGAAAAAATTGCTGACTTTTCCATCATTTACCCTTGCAGCAAGTGCAAGGATGGATCCCGTGTCAAGCACGGTATGACGGGCTTTTTGATTTTGCCGCGAGACATAGGAGAAGGGTGAACAAGGGTCTCGTTCGCACTACTGAGTAACACTTAAACCGCAATCATTGGTAAAGACTGCCCTTGCCTTAAGGCTTAATTGGCAAAGATTTAGCACTCATTACCCCCTAGTTTGCACTCAAGATACGGGGATAAATTCCAGCCATACTCGCAACAATCATGCTTGCTATAATAGTGTTGCAAGTGGCTCTAACTAACTCATTTGCGGCTCTTTGAAAACAGTAAATACGCGATAAACCCAATAAAACGTGGGTTTAACAAAAGCATTGCTTTAGAAATTTGCTAAAACAACGTTGTTTCGTGGCGACCCTTTTAACAATCTTTCCACCGGGGAAACGCCAAAAGTTGTTGAAGTGTTTTTATTTTATACTCCATCGACCCAAAAAGTGGGAACCGGTTTTTGGTTAAGTTGATGGATACAGAAGATAAACTATACTAAAAATACGATTTAATTCAGTGTTTTTAATATAGCTAAAATTACAAATTTTGACGGCAAACACTGCTTACCGAGCGAGGCTTTTCCCTCGCGCAGTATAACAGTAGTTTCACAAACAAATTAAGTCAGATTAACCAGCTATTTCGCAAGCCGAAAAGAAGTATGGAATTTCTTCAGCCGCAGTTTCTGGTGCATCAGAACCATGTACTGAATTTGCTTCAATGCTTTGAGCAAATTCCTTGCGGATTGTTCCGGCATCGGCTTCGGCAGGATTGGTTGCGCCCATAACTTTGCGATATGTAGCAATAGCGTCTTCGCCCTCGAGGACTTGCACCACAACCGGACCGGAAATCATGAAGTTAACCAAATCAGCAAAAAACGGACGCTGGCTATGCACGGCGTAAAAACCTTCTGCTTGAGCTTTGGTTAGCCAAATACGTTTTTGGGCAATTATCGACAGACCAGCGGCTTCGATTTTGGCATTAATTGCGCCGGTATGATTTCCGATGGTTGCATCGGGCTTAATAATAGAAAAAGTACGTTGAATGGCCATTGTGCAGGCTCCTGATAAAGACTAAACGGGTGATATGTTGGCGGCCATATACCAGTGCCTTTGCTTTAACTCAAGCGCTTTACCATCAATATAGGCTCTTTTGTTAGGACAAGAATCAAACAACAAACCCTTTTCAAGATTTTACGAGAAACACACCGATGCTACATGTAAACAATATCACTATCCGTATGGAAGGCCGCATTCTGATCGAGAATGCCAGCTTTGCCCTACCGCCAAAAACCCGCATGGGCGTGGTTGGCAGAAACGGCACCGGTAAATCAACCTTGTTTCGGGCAATTACCGGCGAACTAGTTCCTGACGAAGGTGAAATTCGCATCCGTAAAGGCGCGCGCATGGGTGCTGTCGCCCAAGAAGCCCCCGGCGGTGAACAATCCATTTTAGACTTTGTATTAGAAGCCGACACCGAACGAAGTGGTTTGCTGGCCAGTGCGGAAACCGAAACTGACCCAAATAAGATTGCCGAAATTCAATTACGACTGCAAGATATCGAAGCGCACAGCGCCGAAGCCAGAGCCAGCACCATATTGGCCGGATTACGCTTCACTACCGAGGCCCAAGCAAGACCCTGTGGCTCGTTCTCTGGCGGCTGGCGGATGCGGGCATCTTTGGCAGCGATACTGTTCTCGACCCCTGATTTGTTACTGCTGGACGAACCAACCAATTATCTTGATCTTGAAGGAGCTATATGGCTGGAAAACCATTTGCAGAAATACCCGGGCGCGGCACTGATCGTTTCTCATGACCGTGACTTGCTAAACCAGTCCGTACATAAAATCGCTCATTTGGCTAACAAAAAAATTCGTACATTCGAAGGCGGCTATGATGACTTCCAGAGATTATTAGCGGAAAAACAACGACTTGACATGGCGATGATGGCCAAACAAGAAGACCAAAAGCGAAGAATGCAAACCTTTGTTGACCGGTTTCGATATTCCGCAGCCAAAGCAAAACAAGCGCAATCTCGCATCAAGATGATGGAAAAAATGCAACCGGTCGCGACATTGGTACAAAATCCGGTAGCTCCGTTTGATCTGCCCGATCCGAAAAAAACCATGGCTCCGCCGATCATCAGATTTGAGGAAGCCGCCGTTGGTTATGAAGCCGGCAAGCCGATCTTACGTGACATAAATTTGAGCATTCAAAATGATGATCGCATTGGCTTATTGGGGCAAAACGGTGAGGGAAAATCAACCTTTGCCAAATTGCTGTCCGGTAAATTACAAGTAATGGCCGGCAAGAAATACCAACACAAAAAATTAGAAATCGCCTATTTCGCTCAACACCAATTGGACGTTTTGGATCGCACCCAAACCCCGCTTGATCTAATTGTTGATTTGATGCCAGAAGCCTCCGAAGCCCAAAGGCGAGCGCGATTGGGACGGTTCGGACTTGGTATCAATCAGGCCGAAACCAAAATTGAAGACCTGTCTGGTGGTGAAAAAGCCCGATTGCTGTTGAACCTGATATCGTTCCAAGGGCCGCATTTGCTGATCCTAGATGAACCAACCAACCATTTGGATATGGACAGCCGCCTGGCGCTTGCTGATGCGCTTGACGCCTATTCGGGAGCAATATTGCTGATCAGTCATGATCGTAGCCTGATCGAGCGCTGTATCGAACGGCTGTGGCTAGTCAAAAACGGCGGTGTTCACCCTTATGACGGTGATATGGACGAATACAAGCAATTGGTTCTCAAAAAAGAGCGAAAACGCAAACCAAAAGCTAACAAGAAAGTCCAAGTGCGTAAAAATGCCGCAGATGAACGTGACGGTTTAGCGCATATCAGGCGCAATATTGAACGGTTAGAGAGTGAAATGCAACGCTTGCAAAAAGGTATAAAAAGCCTTGATTCAGCGTTGGCTTCACCGGACTTATATGACCGTAATCCGGCGCAAGCTCTTGATTATAATCGAAAACGAAGCCGGGCTATCGAGCGATTGCAAATGCTTGAGGAACAATGCCTGCACGAGATGGAAAAGCTGGAGAAAGCTAATTAGATTATAAAAGCGGTAAGTTCTGCCAAGAATTTGATCCTATTGCACAAAAATGGTAGTCTTTTGTGAATTACTGTTTGGAAAGTAAACTAGAAACGAGCCTTGTGCTGTTAGGAAACATCAATGAACCAGAACATATCATTCCCCAAAACTCTTCTCACCGGTATGTTTGTTATTGGTTTCATGGCTGTTGCTGCTTCATCTTTTGCCTCGCCCAAGCCTACCGCCACTGATGCACAGAACTTCATAAAAAAAATGACCCTCAACAAAATGATTACCAATCTATATCTCATACAAGACTATGTAATTGTTGCGCCATGCAAATCTACTTGGAAATATTATGATTCTCCATTTTCAATTCGTACTGCCAGTGTAGATTGGGCGAATATAGCATCTATCGAATCCACTGGTTTTATATATATAAATTTGAAGGGAGTCGTCACTATCACCAAAGAGGACAAACAAGAAAATTCTACAAACGAAAGTTTCAAATTCCCAGATATAGCTACTCGTGATCGCGCCGCCAGAGCCATTCAGGTTTTAATTGATGAGTGCTATGCGTTAGGTGATGCTTTTGGTGAACCGATAGATGAATAAGTCAGAGCAAGTCCACCAAAAGCAGTAAACCCAATTTTTAAGGAATACTGCGGCGTAAAATTCCTGCTGGTGGCAATACCGAGGCTGGCGGTGATTTCCCCATTGCGCGGAAAAGTCCGGCAAAATCCATTGGATCCGACATATGTTTTAATGTTGAACCCGGAACAATCAGCATTTCATCAATAACAATATAATGACCTCCAGACCATTCATATGCGGCATTGTCCATACCAAAAGATACAGCTAAATATCCGGGGCTATATGGAAGGCTAAACGAGCCTTTGGCTGTAACCCGCGATCTCATCGCTCCCACATGGCCGTTAACCGGCCAGTTACGATCAAAGCGATTATCATACATATCGCTCCCCAAAAAGGAGGGTTTTATCACCGTGCCACGTAATTTGGCCGCGACTAAATATCCCATTGGATCGTCGCCCTTCATGTACACTGTTGAACGAAAGTCCGGCTTTGGTTGGCCATAATCAAATTCGGTAAAATTACCAAGTATATTACTTTCCCAGACCCCACTAACCTTCTCAAAAGGCATGCCGGTAGCTTCAATGGTGTGGACGGCTTGCTGGTAAAGTTTGGCGTAATAATTGGCTGATTTTTCTATGCGAAGGCAAAGCAATACCCAGTTTTCGTATGAAGCTCTGTTTGGTCCTCTATATTCAGCCATGGCCACGGCTGGCATTAAGCTGGCAATGCCACCCAACCCGATTTTCATAACATCTCTGCGTTTCATTTTAGCCTCCAGTTGAATACGTCACGGCAGTGTAACATAAACTGGCTGCGCATTCGGCCACATAGACTGTGGCAAACTGTCCCAGCACCAACGAGGTGGAAAAACTGGAAAATCGGTAACAAATATCAACCGGTTGCTTGTGAGCGATCTTGAGCTTTATCAGTAATTACACGATCAATTTTCGCCGCTTTTAATGTAATCGATAACCCAAAACTGGCCAGACGAGTGCTGGCATTTTTGGCTTTTGCTAACACTGATTGCAATACTTCGAAATTGACCACGGCATGCGACTGGTCATCATTGGAAATCATATCAATTAACCAGTCCTCAGCGTCAAACTCCAAGAAACCGTATTCTTCGCCCTGCCCCAACAAATAATCGGTAATTGCCGTAACAAAAGCCCGCTTCCACGCGCAATCTGATTTGGGAAACGAACCACAAACATCAAACAATATTTCGGCCTCGCTGCGATTTGCTACTCCAGCGGCAAACACCCGTCTTTGAACGGCCAAACCCTCAGAAATACTCATTGGAGAAAACTTTGAAATTTGCTGACCTACCAGCTCACCTCGACAAACATCCATAACCCGTACACCTTTTCTACTGACCCTCTTTTTGAGGCCATGTAAAAACAATATAGCCAATTAAGGTTAGAAAATTGTTAGCGGTGGTTAAAAAATTATCACACAGCAATTAAAGCGGTATATTATCGTGTTTTTTCCATGGGTTGGTTAATTGCTTGTT
>JAKITZ010000282.1 GCA_021647805.1 Robiginitomaculum sp. | reverse complement strand
ACTGACGAGATTTTTAACGCGCTAGATGCTGAACTTGAGGCATCGAGTGAACCAACTTTGGCCTATTGCCGATCCGGCACCAGAGCAATTACCATTTGGGCAATGAGCCAAGTAAAAAGTGGCAAATTCACCCCTAAGCAAGTCATAGATATTGCCGCAAAATCCGGTTATCGTCTGCAGGGGCAAAGACAGGCGTTGGAAAATTTGGTTCCAAAGGATAATTGATGGATTTAGTGCATAATTACCAACCTTGGACGAACGCATCTGGCAGTGGCAGCTATTGGTATTTCAACCACACCGCTTTCATCAGTTTGCAATAACTGGCCAGCGCAAACACCGGAATCACTTTCGATGCGTACCTGTAATTGCCGCGAAGGTGCGCTAATTATAAAGGCAACACCCGGGTCGGCCATGAAAATTAGTGGAATTGATGAATTTACCGGCTGGGTGTTTGCCACTTTTATTATGGTTGCGGGAACTTGCGCAGGTTCAGCATCATTGGCGGTAAAGGCTGGTGTTGATAAAAATAGAACTGATATTATCAACAAGCAAAATGTAAAACTAATACTATGGCTCATTATGGGACGCTTTTTATTATTGTTTGCTTTCACACAGCAAAGATCGCGCCGCCCTCTATGCCGAGGCGTTTCAACCCTCTATAATTACCGATCAAGCGGAGAAACCAATGATTAAACCTGGCTTTTTGAAATTCGGCTGGCTCAGCGAATTGGGATTTGAGAGATCCGGAATTCGCGCCAAAAACACCGGCGCGTTAATTAGCTGGAATTGGGATAATTTTGTTTCGGTGTTTCGCGGAACGATAACCTACTTAATGCTGCGCTTAATGGCTGTAAGCAGCCAGTTTTCCCCCGGCCGCAATTACACCATTGCCTTTACTCCGCAAAAGCCAGCTCCTTGGTATTTGATTTGGGGAATTATTCTTGCTGGCAAAGGCAAGATCACAGACAAGCCGTATCGCGCTGATGCGCTGTTTCATTTTTGCGATGAGACTAATACTGCCGATTTGCAAAACAGCTTTTCGCCCGAAGTTGAATTGCCGGAATTATCAATCAACGCTAATTGTGCCGATGTATCCAAAACCCGGGTTGAACAAGTTTTTGAGCAAGTTTTTGGCTATGCGTTAAGCATTGATCCACAAAACTGGAGCGGGCAAGCAGTAGAAAAATCAAATAAAAACGGCGCTCATGATGGCCGGGTGGTGCAGTGCCCGATGGTAGCAATTCCCGGTAAGGTATATGAAAAGCTGTTGGTAAATTCCGATAATGGCAGCACTGTAATTGATTATCGTTCGGTGACTATTGGTGGGCAAATCGCCTTGGTGTTCATCAAACAACGGCCAATGAACCACCGCTTTGCTAACTTCAATACTAAAGTCGAATTGGTTACCGCAAAGGCTATATTCACCCCTGATGAATTATTGTTGTTATCGCGGTTTTGTGCAGCAATGAATTTGGATTTCGGTGGTCTCGACGTATTACGTAATCGCGAAGATGGCAAAATATACGTGGTTGATGTCAATAAAACTGATATGGGGCCACCAATTTCTTTGGCATTTCACCAACAGTTCAAGGCGATACGTATTTTGGCCAAAGCTTTTCGTGAGTTCATAATCATTGGTGATAAAAGCAAACTGTAATGTCTATTCCATATATTTACGAGTTTGAGTTTGAGTATGGCGTAACAACAAAAATCTCGCCAAATGTCCGGCGGCTGGTTGCCAATAATCCCGGGGCATTTACTGGCTGGGGAACCAATGTTTACCTTATTGGCAATGACGATCTAATAGTAATTGACCCAGGGCCAGATAATAACCAGCACTTTGAAGTTTTGTGCCAAACCATTGGTAACAGCAAGCTGAACGCAGTTTTTGTCACTCACCATCACATGGATCATTCGCCAATGGCCAGAAGATTGGCAGCGCACTTTGACTGTAAAACTTATGGCTTTGGTGCAATAGCTGAAAACCCCGCCCAACAAAATAAATTAGAAGCCGGTGATGATATTGGCTTTGAGCCAGATGTAAAACTGCAAGACGGGCAGGTCTGGGACGGTGATGGTTGGCAAAT
>JAKITZ010000281.1 GCA_021647805.1 Robiginitomaculum sp. | reverse complement strand
TGGCTAATAAGTTAGTCGATATTGCTCCAAAGGGCATGGATAATGTATTTTTCACTAATTCTGGCTCTGAATCTGTTGAAACGGCATTAAAAATTGCCCTTGCCTATCATAGAGTAAAAGGCGATGGCTCGCGCTTTCGACTTATTGGGCGTGAGCGTGGCTATCACGGAGTGAATTTTGGCGGCATATCGGTTGGCGGCATTGTGCCGAACCGTAAAATGTTTGGAACGCTTCTAACAGGTGTTGATCATTTAGCGCACACTCATTTGCCGCAAAAAAATTCTTTTTCTAAAGGTCAGCCAGAATATGGCGCAGAGCTAGCCGATGAATTAGAGCGCATAGTTGGACTGCATGATGCTTCAACCATTGCGGCGGTTATCGTTGAACCTGTTGCAGGATCAACTGGTGTGCTTATTCCACCAAAGGGATATTTGCAGCGTTTGAGAGATATTTGCACCAAACATGGCATATTGCTAATTTTTGATGAAGTAATAACTGGATTTGGGCGTTTAGGAACACCGTTCGCCGCCGATTATTTTGGCGTAATTCCAGATATTATGGTAACCGCCAAAGGCTTGACCAATGGGGTTATTCCAATGGGAGCGGTGTTTGTAAAAAGCGAAATCCATGACGCATTTATGCAAGGGCCAGAGCATTTAATTGAGTTTATGCACGGCTATACTTATTCAGGCAATCCAATTGCCGCCGCTTGCGCTCTAGCAACGCTTGAAACATATAAAGACGAAGGCTTGCTAACTCGTGGTGCTGACTTGGCTTCTTATTGGCAAGAGGCACTTCATTCATTGCACGATGCACCTTATGTTATTGATATTCGCAACATTGGTTTAATTGGTGCAATTGAGCTTGAACCAATCAAAGGCGAACCTACAAAACGTGCTTTTAGTGCTTTTATCAAAGCATTTGAAACGGGTCTATTAATTCGCACCACTGGCGATATTATTGCGCTTTCGCCACCACTAATAATTTCAAAAAAGCAAATAGATGAAATTGTTGAACGCTTACGAGCTATATTAGAAGAGGTTGAATAATGTATATAATTGATAATGCCATTGATGGGAAAACCACTACTTCAGCATCTAAAAATATGGCAAAGATTTTTAATCCAGCAACTGGTGAGCAAATTGGCGCTTTGCCACTTTCCATTGATAGTGAAATAGAATTAGCCATTCAAAATGCTAAAGTGGCGCAGGTTGCTTGGGGGGAAACACCTCCTGCAAAACGCGCTCGTATTATGTTTAAGTTCTTAAGCCTGCTTAATGAAAATATCGATGATTTAGCGCGTGAAATATCTCGCGAACACGGCAAAACTCATGAAGATGCACTAGGGGAATGTGCACGTGGTATTGAGGTGGTTGAATATGCTTGTGGTATTTCACAAATGCTAAAGGGCGAGCATTCACGCAATGTTGGCCCACAAATTGATACAATATCCATGCGTCAACCACTTGGAGTAGTGGCTGGCATTACCCCATTTAATTTTCCTGCAATGGTGCCAATGTGGATGTATCCAATGGCAATTGCTGCTGGTAATGCCTTCATTCTAAAACCAAGCGAGCGCGACCCTTCAGCGGCGATGTTTTGTTGGGAGTTGTTCAAACAAGCAGGGCTGCCAAACGGGATATTTAACATTGTGCATGGTGATAAATCGGCGGTGGATTATTTGCTTGATAGCCTAGACGTAAAGGCAATAAGTTTTGTTGGATCAACTCCAATAGCTGAATATGTTTATCAGCGTGGCACAAAAGCGGGCAAGCGTGTGCAAGCGTTAGGTGGTGCTAAAAACCACATGATTATTATGCCCGACGCTGATCTTGAGGGGGCGGCAAATGCGCTAATGGGGGCGGCGTTTGGCTCGGCTGGTGAGCGCTGTATGGCAATTTCTGTTGCTGTGCCAGTTGGTAAAGAAACCGCTGATAGGTTAGTCGCTCTATTAAAGCCAAAAGTTGCGGCGCTAAAAATTGGCATTGCATCAGATGAAACTGCCGATATGGGGCCACTAATAACCAAAGCGCATCAAGAAAAAGTAATTGATTATATTAATCAAGGTGAAAAAGACGGTGCTGATTTGCTAGTAGATGGGCGTGATTTTTCA
>JAKITZ010000052.1 GCA_021647805.1 Robiginitomaculum sp. | reverse complement strand
CAAGGGCATTTTCAACCCGATCCACATAAACATCTACTTTGCCGCCAACCACGACTTTCTTGGCTTCTTCTTCAGAAAACTCACGCATTGGTATGCGACCTTCGGTCTTTAGGCCTACATCAACAATTACAAATTCATTTTCGATTGCTGCAACAAGTCCGCTAACAACGCGACCTTCTAATACTTGCTGTCCAGCCATGCTGGCATCAAGCATTGCTGCAAAGTCTTCTTGGGTTGGGTTTAAGCTGTCCATAGTAGATTCAGTCATTTGGTAATAATTCTTTCAAAAATAAACAAAGGCCAACCGGTTATACCGGCGGTCTCATCGCAATATTGCAATGTGGGGTTAAAATTGTGCTTTACCGATCTTTGGAAGTAGACTGTTTGAATTTCGCCGATATATAAAATAAGTACAAATATCAACGTTCAGTCCATTTTCTGTTCAACCCATTGCCGGGCGACCTGAAGCGCAGCGTCTATACTCAACTTACTGGTATCAATCAAGTGGGCATTTGTAGCCATTGTCATTGGCGCGTTATTTCTGGCAGCATCACGAGCATCTCTTTCTTGTAATTGCGCCAGCATTGCCTCGGCCGTTATCTGTTGTCCATTTTGTAATAATTCTTGCCGGCGGCGTTCAGCGCGAACTTGTTCGCTAGCGGTAATCCACAATTTTACATCAGCATCAGGACAAATAACAGTTCCAATATCACGACCATCAAGAACAGCTCCATCAGGGCTGTTGGCAAAGCTGCGTTGCACATCTAACAAGGCATCACGAACTTTTGGCAGTGCCGCAACTTTTGAAGCGGCCAAACCAATGTGCGCCAGCCGCAATTCTTCAACTTGCATAATTGGCAAAGATAAGTTCTTTGCCAGCCCAGCTATTGCATTTTGATCACTCAGATCAACGCTTGCTTGCAAGGCAGCCCTCGCCGTGGCGCGATACAAAAGGCCGGTGTCTAGGTACGGTAAGCAGAAATGCGCCGCCAATTTACGAGCCAAGGTACCTTTGCCGGATGCCATTGGCCCATCAACAGCAATGACTAACGGTTTTGCGGTAGTTTTCACAACCATCTTTGCTCCTAAGTTTTGCATATCGGCGATAAACCCCGGATATGATGTAGTAATAGAGCTACCATCAGCAATAGATATAGGTAGGTAAGAGGCCATACCTAAAACCAAAGCGCACATGGCAATTCGATGGTCTTCATCTACAACAAAATCTTGCACTTTGTCTAAAGGATTGATCGGGCCAAATACCGAGCCTATTCCGTCAATTTCTACCCAGTTGGCGCCACTACGCACCACAACGCCGTTATCACCCAGCAGTTTTTCCATTTTTGCAATGCGATCACTCTCTTTTACTCGTAATTCGCCAATTCCCAAAAAACGTGAAGTTCCTTTGGCAAAGGCAGCTAACAACATCAACGCTGGATACTCATCGATCATAGTTACAGCTAAATCAGGATCCGGAGATATCGGTGATGAGCCACCAGCCATTACTCGTAAATCTGCAACTTTCTCGCCGCCTAAAATTCTCTCATTCTGCAAATTTATTGCGTACCCTGCTTGTTGCAATGTTTGCAACATTCCTCTTCTAGTTGGATTAATCATCACATTTTTAATGCAGATATCACTATTGGGAATGATCAAAGCGGCGGCCATCGCAAAGGCTGCCGAAGACGGATCACCTGGTACGACAATGTTTTGAGCCTGTAATTCTGCCTGCCCGTTCAATGTGATTCGCCGGCCATTGCCCGGTAACTGTTTTATTTGCAGATCGGCGCCAAACAGAAGCAGCATGTTTTCGGTGTGATCTCTGCTAGGTCCTGGTTCGTCAATAATGGTTTGACCATCACAATTTAATCCGGCCAACAATAAAGCGGATTTAACCTGCGCCGAAGCCACGGTAAGAATATGATGAACCGCAATTAGTGTTGAATTGCCACAGACCTTAATTGGCAAACAGCCGTCATTACTATTGGTGTTCAGTCCCATTAAGGATAATGGCTGCAACACCCGCCCCATTGGACGTTTTGAAAGGCTTTCATCACCGGTAAGCTCAACCTGCAGATCATGCCCGGCGATTAAGCCCAAGCAAAGGCGAATACCAGTTCCAGCATTACCAAAGTCTATTGCTTGTTTGGCAGAAGTAAAACCAGCTGCTCCAACACCGGTTACTTTCCATTTACCGTCGCTCAACTTTTCAACCTTGGCGCCCAATGCACGCATGGCATTAGCCGTTGCCAAAACATCACCGGACTCAAGTAGGCCACTGATTATGGTTTCGCCTGTTGCTATGGCTCCTAACATCAAGGCACGATGTGATATTGATTTATCCCCAGGCACGGTAAAGGAGCCAGCAAGGCGAAAGGCCGGATGTGAGGTTATTTTGGCAAATTTTGTTTTATTGTTACTGAAATGCACGTTTTGCCCCATAAATCTATTTCACCACCTATGCCTAGACTAAAAAAACTGCTGATAAACTGTTTTCTTTGAAAAATGGTTTTGACAGTCAGGTTCGATCATGGCAAGCGACCAAGCATAAACTTATTCTAATATTTTTCGCATAAGGGTGGGAAGATGGCTAAAGCTGATTTGGGCGACAAACGTGTTTGCGCGGAATGTTCTGCAAAATTTTTTGATCTTAAAAAACGTCCCGTTGTTTGTCCTAAATGTGGGTTTTCTTTTGACCCCGATATAACCCGCCGCCAAAGTCGTAAGGCGCCACCGGCGGACGAGCCAAAAGAAGAAGTCGAAGACGAAGAAAGCGACTCTGAAACAGAGGGCGGCGACGATCAAAAAGAGCTAAGCCTTGATGATGCTACAATCATTAGCACCGGATCAGATGATAGTGATGAGGGTAGCGATACAGCCAAAGCCAGCGCCCTTCCTGATGGGTATTCCGAAGAAGGCGTTGAAGATGAAACGGATAACCTTGTCGATGATGAGGACGAAGACGCTAAATTGGCTGACGAAGAAGATCCAAACAACTAATGGCTATCTATTGGTCAGTTTGCATAATTTATGCATCTGGCCAATAAAATAATTTTTTTGATAATTCGTGATTTTTAGCGCGGCACTTGAACCATGTGCGGGTATGGAATTGAAATGCCCTTTTTGTCAAAAGCCTCTTTGACGTTTTTCATACCGTCAAAATAAACGCCCCAATAATCACCACTTTTACACCAAACGCGGGTGACTATGTCTACTGATGAATCGCCATGCGCCATAACACCAGTAAAGACATCAGGGTTTTTCTTAACCCGGCCATCTTCACGCAAAGTGTCTTCGATGATTTTCATCGCCGTGCTGATGTCATTTTCATAATCAATGCAAAACGTAAAATCGACGCGCCTTGTACCATTAGACGAATAATTCGTAATAACATCACCCCAAGCACTACTATTTGGAACGATAACTTTCTTATTATCGCCAGTAGCTAAAACAGTGGTGAAAAGATTTATATCTTTAACCGACCCTGCTTGTCCGGCCACTTCAACAAAATCACCCATTTTGTATGGCCGAAATAAAATAATCATCACCCCAGCGGCCAAACTAGACAATGTTCCTTGTAAGGCCAAACCAATTGCCAACGTGGCCGCGCCCATTGCTGCAACCAAAGACGTGGTTTGCACCCCAAATCGTCCAAGCACCGATATAAGAACCACTGCCATAATTCCGTAATAGGCTATTGATGCAAAAAAACTAGCAAGGGTTGTGTCTATTCTTTTTGACTTATCAGAAGATTTTACAATTGCTTTGCGAACCGAGCCG
The DNA here is from genome assembly GCA_021647805.1 of Robiginitomaculum sp. Lineage (GTDB taxonomy): Bacteria > Pseudomonadota > Alphaproteobacteria > Caulobacterales > Maricaulaceae > Robiginitomaculum_B. The sequence continues at coordinate 8,588 of JAKITZ010000052.1, read as the reverse complement.
GCAATAATCAGGCCGACAATAAAAATTGCCGCAGCGAGAGCTACGCTGGTTCCGGTATCTATTGCCCGTTCAATAATATTATTGACGGTTTCTTTGTTCATAATTTCCGTAGTGTTTGCAATCAGGTCTTTCGCCGGTGATTGAGTTGTTATATTCGCAAAATTCATGTTCGACTCCCCGTCTGTTTTGACGTTTGCCCTTTGCTTAACAGAAAAAAAATTGCGGTAAACCTTAATATTCGATTTTTTACTTTAAGATGTGGTTCTTACAATCCTAACTCCAAGCGTTTTTTCTTACTTAAGTTCAACGATGCCAAATGATGCGATTCGGTTATATAGCTTTTTAGGTCTTCATCATTTAAGCCTGGTTGCTCGTAATGCTGTATCCATTTCATACCACGCGAGGCAAAGTACGGCGCACCGCGTAAACCCGGCTGATCTTTTAAGTTTTCAAATACCAGTTCCGAGGTTTTAAAGGTAAATGCTGGCTCATTTTCACCCCAGCCACCGATGGCAAAAACCTTAGTCCCCACTTTCCAAACATAGCTTCCGCCCCATTGAAACACCATTTCCGTGGCCGGCAAGTAAGCGCAAAACTCATTAAACTCGTCATAGGTCATAGGTTTATTTGCTATTCTAAATCCTTGGCAACAAAAGAAAAGGTCTTGGCGCAATATTCACAAGTCATTTCAACGTTACCCTTGTCGGTAACCATTTCCTTGCGTTCGCCACGGGTGAAGTTTCTTAAAATTTCTTGCAAGCGGTCTTTGGTGCAAGTACAGCGTTTATAAATTTTAAGCGGATCAAATGTTCGCACCCCTTGTTCGTGGAATAACCGCAACAGCAATGTTTCTGTATCTAGCATTGGGTCTGTCAGCTCATCAGCAGTTATAGTTTTCACCAAAGCCAAAGCAGTTACCCATGCATCTTGCTCATCATCATCACCATAATTGTCATCGTCATTGCCGCCAGCAATTCGCTGCATGAACAAACCACCGCCTCGCCATTTGGTAATACCATCTTCGTTTGTATGCCTAGCAATAGCAATAATCAATTTTGATGGTAATTGCTCAGATTGTTTGAAATAGGTTTCAGCAGTTTGTGCAAAGCTTCCCGGCTCAAGCGAAGCAATACCCTGATAGCGATTCTCGGCTTTGCCCGGATCAATGGTTAAAGCAAACTGCCCATCGCCCATTAAGGCTTGTAGATCAGGTTGCGCCATATCAGGTAATTTCTGCTCATCAACCCTGATATAACCTCTAACCCCGCCATCAGTGGTGAAATCACTGACCAGAAATGACACTGGCCCAGAGCCACTGGCTTGAACGATTACCCGGCCCTGAAACTTTAAGGACGAACCGGCGGCAATAGCTGTAATAACAGCTTCTCCCAGTAAAACCGCCACAGTTTCAGGTAAGTCATGCGGAGTTAACAGATCATCAAGTACCGCGCCAAGACGAACAATGCGCCCACGTACAGGTTGGCCTTCGAGATGAAATGGTGTGACTAAATCATCTTTGGAGTTTTGAATATTATCGCTCATAATTTGTCGAAGCAGTATTTAAGTATTGCTTTTTGCACATGTAAGCGGTTTTCAGCCTCATCAAACACTAATGATTGCGAACCATCTATAACTTCGGCACTAACTTCCTCGCCACGGTGCGCCGGCAAGCAATGCAAAAACACCGCATCAGTTGCCGCGTTCGCCATTAATGATGTATCCACTTGGAATGGTGATAATACTTGCAATCGGCTGTTTGCGTCTTTATCGCCCATCGAAACAAAAGTATCGGCAATAACCACATCAGCACCAGTAACTGCCGCCGCTGGATCTGTGGTTAAGCTAATATCGGCTCCGGCGTTGATCGCATAATCAATATCGTCCTGATTGGCAGCAAATTCTTCAGGGCAGCCAAGGCTTAATGAAAATCCAAATTTCGGCGCAGCGTGCAAGAAGCTGCTGGCGACATTATTGCCATCACCAACCCATGCTAACTTCAAATGAGACAGATCACCTTTATGTTCTTGCAAGGTCATCAGGTCAGCCAATATCTGACACGGGTGTGATCGATCCGTCAGCCCGTTTATTACCGGAATATCTGCGTGACTGGTTAGCTCAAGCAAGGTTTCATGGGCATTACAACGGATCATAACCCCGTCAACATAACGCGATAAAACCTTTGCAGTATCGGCCACGGTTTCCCCGCGTCCTAATTGCATATCCGCCGTCGACAAAATCATCGAGCTACCACCCAATTGGCGGATCGCCATATCAAAGCTAATCCGGGTACGGGTCGAACTTTTTTCGAATATCATCGCCAACATAATACCGCTTAATGCCGGATCAGGATCAATTGCACCTTTGGACAACCCGGTTCTGGCCGTTTTCATGCCTATCGCATCAGCAATTATCGCCTGTAAGTCAGTCGCTGAAACATCGGTAATGTCGATGAAGTTTTTAGTCATTAGCCAATTTCTTCTCTGATCTTTTGCAATGCGCTGTCCAACTTGCCAATTGCCTCTGACGCATGTGCTTCGGTAATGATCAATGGCGGTGCCATACGGATCACATTGTCACCAGCAGCACCGATCAGTAGCCCCTCGTCGCGGGCTAGGTTTGCAACAGTTTTGGCAACATATTTATCGTGTAGCTTTAAGCCGACCAACAAACCCTTGCCGCGAAATTCAACAACTATATCATCATATTTATCGGTCAAGCTGGCTAATTGTTGTTTTAGGAAGTTTCCAACTTTGATCACATTGTCCAAAGTTTCCGGCTTTGACACTTCGCTCCAAAGCGCAATGCCAACTGCCATTGCCAACGGGTTACCGCCATAGGTAGATCCATGAGTTCCAACCACCATGTTTTTACCGACTTTTTCCGTCAGCAAGAACGCACCCAATGGAAAGCCGCCGCCAACACCTTTGGCCACCGCCATGCCGTCAGGCGCAGCATCTGTCCATTGATGGGCAAATAATTTGCCAGTTCTTCCGGCGCCGCACTGAATTTCATCATACAGCAATAATGCGCCGGTTTCGTCACATTTTTCTCGTAATAACCGCAAAAACTCGTTCGGTGCCGCCCGTAAGCCGCCTTCACCTTGTACCGGCTCAATTAGAACAGCAGCAGTAGTATCGCTGATCGCATCAACAAACGCTTGTTCATCGGCAAAGGGTAATTGCGTAAATCCGGCCATTTTCGGGCCAAAGCCTTTAAGGTATGCCGGATTGCCACCAGCATTGATCGCACCATAAGACCTGCCATGAAACGCCCCTTGGAAAGTTAGCACTTCGATACGTTCTGGCTGATTGTTTTCAAAGTGATAACGCCTAGCAGCTTTTAACAAGCCCTCAATGGCTTCGGTTCCCGAATTGGTAAAGAACACTAGATCCGCAAAGGTATCAGCACAGTACATATCGGCTAATTGCTCACGCATTGGCACTTCAAACATGTTCGATACATGCCATAGTTTTTGCGATTGCTGGGTTAAAGCTTCAACCAAAGACGGGTGACAATGGCCAAGGGTATTTACTGCAATCCCAGCAATAAAATCCAACCATTTTTCACCATTAGAATCATATAAATAAACTCCCTCGCCACGTTCAAAAACCAAATTTGGTGGTGCGTAAGTTGGGATTAAATTACTGCTCATAAGAAACTCCAAAATATAATAAGTTTAAGATTTTAGCCGCCAGCCAGAGGCCAGAACAGCGTAACAAATAACTGCCAGTATAATATTTATCACGGCAACAAATACTGCACCAACCAAAATATTGCCATCAGAAACTCCAGTAAACCCATAACGAAATCCATCGATGAGATAGAAAAACGGGTTAAATTTACTAAAGGTTTGAAAACTTTGTGGCAAAACAGTTATCGAATAAAACGTCCCTGATAACATTGTAAGCGGCAATAGAATAAAATTTTGAACCGCCGCCAAATGATCAAACCTATTGCCGGAAATTCCTGCCAATAAACCAATAATAGCCATCAGTAAAACGGCATTTACTGCGAACCAGATAATCGCGGAAAAATGGTAAAACTGCACAGTGGAAATAAATGCCAAAGCAATTCCGGTTCCAATACCGACTATAAGGCCACGCATGGCCGCTCCACCAGTAAACGCTAAAAACAATTCCAAAGCCGATAATGGCGGCATTAGAAAATCAACTGAATTACCTTGTACTTTGGAAACTATCATTGATGAGGCGGTGTTGGCAAAAGCTTGGTTTAACATTCCCATCATAATCAGGCCAGGAACCAGAAATTGCGCATAACTGATACCGTGAATTACCGGCCTTAAAGTGCCAAAGGCAAATTTGAATATTAAATAGAACATCAAAGCCGAAACTATTGGTGCTAATATTGTCTGAAGCCAGACCTTCCCAAACCGTTTTACCTCTTTGGAAAACAACGTCCAAAGACCAAGCCAATTTACGATACCAATAGTGCGGACTTGAAAACTTTTTTGTTGAATATGCATTTAGCTGTTCTAGTGCTTAAAAAACTAAGGTACAATGCCTTTAAGGTAAAATGTTGTTTTGGTTCAGTTAATAAAAGTTGTGGATAATTTACTCCTGCATCTTGTGTGTTTCGCCACGACGGCTACAATACCTTGTGTATTTCGGGGAAATATAGCGATCACCGCTTGTTAGTTTTCAGTTAAAGACCGGCGGCGGGTATTTTTAAATTCAGATCGGATTACCGATTAGATAAAGGGCAAACCAATGGCATGGACTGATGATCGAGTGGAAACCTTAAAGAAGCTTTGGACAGAAGGCTTAAGCGCCAGCCAAATTGCCAAAGAAATGGGTGGCGTTACTAGAAATGCAGTTATCGGTAAGGTGCATCGCCTTGGCCTTTCTGGGCGAGCCACTCCATCACGGCCGCCGCGCGCAAGACCTCGCCCCAAAGCTGCGGCTCCACGCAAAAGCCCTGTTTCTAGCATTAAAACCTCAACAGCCGCGCCAGCGGTTCGTCGTGAAGAGCCGCCGGCAGCACCGATTGAGCCAAAAAAGCTACCCAGTGGTGAATTTGCTACCGTGCTGACATTAACTAACAAGTTATGCAAATGGCCAATTGGCGATCCAGCCAAGCCGGGTTTTAAGTTTTGTGGTCGAGGCTCAACCGAAAGCACGCCCTATTGCAAAGAGCACGCGGCACAGGCTTATCAGCCTCAAACCCGTCGTCGTCGCAAGCCATTACCGAAATCAGCAAATATTTTAGATTCTCTAGCTACACCAAGACAAAGCTACAATTAGTCTTAAAAGCAGAGAAATAAAAACCACCTAAGTACTCCTTAGGTTTATCCGCTGGGTAAAACTAGCAGAGCTTGAAAAAAGCAAACTCTATGGTTTGCTTAAACGCTTCTGTTGCTGTCACTATAACCCATGTTTCATTGAGTTTAGCGTATATTCACCATGTCAAAGAGCCGCAAATGTACGCATTATAGCCATCTGCAAGACCATTATAGCAAGTGGGTTTAAGAGGGGCATGGTTGAAACTTACCCCCGTTGCCCAAGTGTAGGTAAGGGTCAATGAGTGCTAGATCTTTGCCGATTAAGCCTTAGTTTAAGTAACATCTTTGGCAATGATTGCTAATTAAGGGGTAAGCAGAAAGGGTCACGTGACCCTTGTTTGCAGTTGTTCTTTTGTCTCGCGGTGATGTACCAAAAATATCACGCATCTAACTCCCTCTCTCGCTGGGGATAGGGTTGGGGTGAGGGCCTCAATTAACTATCGTTACGCCTCGTCATCCTGCGATTTGTTCACGTCAAGAGATTAAGAAAACTGTCCTCACCCAAATAAGTCGGCTGGCGACGAGGTTTATTTTGCCTCATTAGCTTAGCTTCTATTTACAGCCTGCTCGAGCAGCAATCTACTTCACCATGACAAAGCTCTTGACAAATTCATCAGTATTGCTATTTATCAAATAACTTTGATTTACAAAGTACTTTATAGGAGATGAAAATGAGTACCGAAAAAATACAACAAGACATTAACTGGATCAAACAGCTAGCTGAGGAGGGGCGTAACCAACCACTTTCAGACGGCATTATTGGCATATGGTGGGCGGTTTTAACTTCGGCCATGATGCTGCTACATTGGGCAACACTGACAGGGTTAATGCCATTTGCCATTCAATATATAGGTTTTGTTTGGATCACTTATTCGCTAATCGGTTATGTAGGAACCATGGTTCTTGTCAAAAAAATCAAGAAAAAAGGCGGTGGATATTCATTAAGCGATCGCGTTTCCTCCGCATCATGGTCAATGTTTGGCGCCGGCATTACCAGCTTTTTTATCGGTGTAGCAATTGCGGTATTTTACGCCGATGCTCCGTACTGGGTATTTAATATTATTTTGCCGGTATCATTCTTTGGTTATGGCATTGCCAATGGCGTAACTGCCATGCTGTCAAAAAATCGCGCCTCTGGATTTGCTGCGGCTTTAAGCTTTTTGTCGGTAATTGTTTTGATGTCATTGCTGATGACTGCAACGATATACTTAGTGGCAGCGATTGCTGTTCTAATAGTTATTATGCCGCCATCTTTACTTAGCCTCAGTGCAAAAAAATGAGCAGCTTTAACGCCGATGATCTTGATCCGGTGATCCACGGTAAATTACGTCTTGGGGTGATGGCTTATCTGGCCAGTGCTGGCTCTGCCAGCTTCACCACTTTACGGGAAAAAACCGGTAGCACTGATGGTAATTTGTCGACCCATTTACGCAAACTCGAGGACGAGGGATACATAAGAATCACCAAAAGTTTTGAAAACCGCAAACCGCTTAGCTTGATCAGTATGACTGACAAAGGGCGAGAAAAATGGATAGATTATTTGGGTAAAATGCGTGATCTTCTGGGTGGAAGTAAACCGTAACTTCATAGTATCCAGATTGTCTCTCGTTCAAATATCCATAATTAAATTTTAGGTTTAGGTTGTAAATTACATCCTTATCGTTTATCGCTAAATATGAAGAATATAAATCAAGGGGCAATATTATGAATTATGTAACTGACAGTGCGACAGCCGGTCGTCATATCATGCCGGATATGGTTCGTTCCTTTGCCATTATTGGTATTGCTTTGGTCAATGTTGGCCTATTCGCCTACCCGATGGAGTTAAGTTATTTTGATGGTGGCTTTCAAACTGCCGCTGACAATTGGGCTTACTTTACGACCAATTCATTGTTTGCAATGAAATCATACAGTCTGTTTTCGTTTATGTTCGGGGTTGGTTTTGCTTATCAAATTCAATCTGCAAGTCGATCAGAAGCCGGATTTGGCGGTAGATATTCCAGACGTATTATCGGGTTATTAGTCTTAGGCTTAGCGCACATCGCCTTTGCTTTTCAAGGTGATATTTTATTGCTGTACGGCTTAATCGGCATAATCTTGTTTATGTTTCGAGACACCAAGGTCAAAACCCTTTGTTGGGTGGCTGGTGCGCTGATTATTATTCAAGTTTTGTTTGGCGGCTTGCTGGTTGGCTCTATCTGGGCTGGGATACATTTCGCCCCTGAAGAAATGAGCAAAGCTGCAGAAGAACTGGCCGTCGGAGCACTTATGTCACGCGAAGTATTTGGCTCCGGTAATTTTGTTGACAGCATCTATCAGCGTTTAAGTGAATATTCTGGCGCCGCAGCAATTTTCATTTACCAAGGGCTTGGAGTATTGGGATATTTCCTACTGGGATTAGCTGCGGTTAATTCCGGTATAATCTCTGATCCAAATGCAAGTATTTGGAAAAAGTTTCGTAGGTTTGCTCTGCCAATAGGTGTGTTGGGCAGCGCAGGAGGCGCATGGCTTATGATGACATCTGTCGAATTGCTTTCCGTCAAAATGATGGGTGGCATGGCGATACTTTGGTTATTCGCACCAATTTCAACAGCTGGTTATCTGGGGCTTATTGCCAAATGGGCTAGCGCTCCAGTAACGAAGTTCAAAGTTTTTCTGGCACGAGGTGGCACCGCCACCCTTAGCGCATATTTATTGCAATCCGTATTACTTTCACTGATTTTCAATAATTATGGTCTTGGTTTGTTTGGCCAGCTAGGTGCAGCATATTGTATTGCAATTGCTTTGGCCGTGGCGATGTTCACGTTGGTGTTTATGTCCCTCTGGCGCAAAAAATTCAAACTGGGACCAGTTGAATATATTTTCCGTAGCTGGACATATTTGGGTAAAAGATAATCTGGTCAGCTAAACTGATTATCTTGCTTTTGGGTCGAACACATCCTCTATGCTTAGCTTGAATGTTTTGGCAATATTAAACGCTAGCAATAACGACGGGTCATGCTTGCCGGTTTCCACGGCATTGATCGCTTGCCGTGAAACACCGACCATTGCCGCCAATTCAGCTTGGCTGTACCGGTGTTCTGCGCGCAATTGTTTGATAATATTTTTCAATATCTTCGCCGCACAAACTGCATGGCCAAGCCTTGAATACCGATCATTGCCGGCCAGATCCAGATCAAAATACCGTCTGGTAGCTGAATTACGCCTTCCATGAACCCCAGGGTAAAGGTAGCAATACCGACTATGCCCATCGAAATAACCGTGGATTAGGTTATAATTCGCTGCCACA
>JAKITZ010000051.1 GCA_021647805.1 Robiginitomaculum sp. | reverse complement strand
CTCGGCCATGCTAGGAACCACTATTGCGCCAACAATTTTACATGCCGGAACCAAGGAAAACATCCTACCACGAGAAGCAACAGCTTATATCAATTTTCGAATTGCCGGGCGAGATAGCGTTAAAAGCGTGATCAGCCACGTGACCAAAGCAATCAATAATCCGGATATTGAAATTACCATTTCCAATCCACCGGGCAATGAGCCAACTGCGACCTCACAGATCGGCACCGGGCCTTATGCATGGCTGGCAGAAATTATCAGTGACGGGTTTCCGGGGACATTGATAGCCCCAAACACCGTTCCAATGGCCACGGACTCAAGGCATTTCACTAAGGTCACCGATGATATTTATCGGTTTGCGCCATATACATTTGACAGCTCTGACCTGACACGAATTCATGGCCTAAATGAACGTATTGGCGTTGATGATTTTGCCAGAGGAGTGCAAGTGTATTATTTGATGCTGGAACGAGCCGGACAGCTAGAATAATTTGCTAGCCATGTAACCTATTAGCCAACTCCAAAATAGCACGCAGTTTGGTGATTTTGCTGTAATATTGGGTTATTAAAAAACAGCCCACCAGTTTTTAGTATTTTCCCCAGCGGATAAACTCTAAAAATGCTCTTCAATAAAGTATTTGTTACTATTACAAATCACTTTACATATTTCAACAAAACTGATGTTTTATTGAGTTATTCGCGTATTCACCATGTCAAAGAGCCGCAAGTGAGCGAATTAAAGCCATCTGCAACACCATTATAACAAGCGTGGACATTGCGGGCATTCTTGTAACTTATCCCCGCTACTCAAGTGTCGGTAAGGGTGAATGAGTGCTAAATCTTTGCCAATTAGCCCTTACTCGAAGTAACTTCTTTGCCAATGAGTGCTATTTAAGGGGTATCCCTCAAGAGTCACATGACCCTTGTTTGCACTTGGCCAATTCTGTCATACTCCGACTTGTTCGGAGTATCCAGAACGCTGGAAAACTGTCCTCACCTGGACAAGCCGTCTGATGACGGTTTGTGCTGAGGCCAGGGCTTCGCTACCTGACACAAACACTCTATCAAATGAACCTATTTGGCCTAACTAACTCCACTCTTCCCAATATCTCCATTTGCAACACCTAATCAGTGTTATCTAGGACAGCCCAAATTACAATCTAGTTTCTGGAAATTCTATTGACAAATGCAATAGTAGCAACTGTGCAAATTAGAGCGAAAAAGTAAATTAAAGGAAGTGCACCAACAATTTCAGGCATCGTATATATTTTATCTGCGAGCCTAATAGTATCTTGTTTTTCTAGTTTTACGGCCTCTTTAATCAAACTTGCTGAGTATTCATAATTATCAATTTGTGCTCGGAAATTTACATATAAAAAACCAACATATACAATGACAGCGACTATACGCTCAGGTACGGAAATTCTTCTACCAATAATAAAGAGTCCCCCCAAAATAGCTATGTGCACCGAAATAAACATATTCCACGCTGACGCGGTAAGTTCTCTTTGCGAGGAAATTAAATCTAAAATATGATATAAGTCCATTGTAGCACCTTGTTCCTCAGCGACGTTTCGCCCTCTGCTATAAGCTATAAAGCCTATTGTTTAGAGTTAGTTCTTGATAGATTGGTCATAACTTGATTGTGGGAAAAATTTTCTTATAAACTCCACGTACAAACCATCGGCTCTAGTTTTTGTAACATTACTTCCTAATGCAAATTTCGCTTGGCATGATATTGTTTTATAAACTTGATGGTGCTGCCTGACACATTGGCGTTTAGAGGTGACGGTTTTTTCAATATCAGAAAAGAAACCCATAACGGCGTTCTTTTCAACAAAATTTTTCGTAGCATTACTAAAGAAACAGCCTCCTGCCTGCTCTGGAAACCCATAAGAAACAGAACCAACGAGCTTTTCCAGTCCCCAACCAACTGACAATGGAGTACTTATTACATTAGCTACGCTTGAGATTTTGTCAGCTTGTTTATATTTGAATGAAAATGCATATGATATTTCTTTAGCTAAATTTGCACATTTATAGTGGCTATTTTCACTTCCTTTTATTTTTTCAAAAGCAGTTACAATAACTTCAGTGCCGGTAGGCTTGGGCGGGCTTTGTGGATAAGTTATCAAATTCAATCTATCATCAACAACCGCATAGTCGTAAGGGTTTAGAGACCTCTGCAATAAACTATCGCATGTACTCCAATCCATTTTAGTTGTTACATAACAAATATCGTGCGCCTGACAGGCTCGATCAATATCATCTATAGGTTTTGTAGATTTCAACTGCTGGAAAAAAGCAATGTTGTCTGCACCGTTTAGGCGTTTGGGGTGATAGGCACCACAGAAGTTTCCATATCGATAAACTACGTTTTCTTCAGGTTTATAAAACTTACTAGTTACGAGACTTTGAGTTGTGCACCCTATAAGAAGAATAGACAGAATTAACCAAAACATACTTATTTTTAATATATGATATATCATAATAACATGATACCTTAACCAATTAAGATATCAACCGTGAAATAGTGGCTGCCCATTCCTCACCCCAAAATTCCCGGCAGATTCAAACCCTGCTCGCGGGCGCAATCCTTGGCGATTTCATATCCGGCATCGGCGTGGCGCATTACTCCGGTGGCCGGATCGTTCCATAATACCCGCTTGATCCGTGCTGCGGCCTCCTTGGTGCCATCGGCAACCACCACCATGCCCGAATGTTGTGAATAGCCAATGCCAACGCCGCCGCCATGATGTAAGGAAACCCATGTCGCGCCTGATGCTGTGTTAAGCAAAGCATTTAACAATGGCCAATCGGCCACCGCATCAGAGCCATCTTTCATAGCCTCAGTTTCGCGGTTCGGGCTGGCCACCGAGCCACTGTCGAGATGATCGCGGCCAATCACCACCGGCGCCGACAATTCACCGCTGGCTACCATTTCATTAAATGCCAGCCCCAGACGATCACGTTGCCCCAACCCAACCCAGCAAATCCGTGCTGGCAAGCCTTGGAATTGTATCCGTTCACGCGCCATATCCAGCCAGTTATGCAAATGCTTATCATCGGGGATCAGCTCTTTGACCTTGGCATCGGTCTTATAAATGTCTTCTGGATCGCCGGACAATGCCGCCCAACGAAACGGGCCTACGCCACGACAAAACAATGGCCGGATATATTCAGGAACAAATCCCGGAAAATCAAACGCCTTTTCCAAGCCTTCGTCAAAGGCCATTTGCCGGATATTATTGCCATAATCAAAGGTTGGTATGCCTTGACCATGAAATGCCAGCATTGCTGCAACTTGCACCCGCATGCTTTCTCGCGCCGCACGATCAACACTTTTCGGATCATTAATTTTTGCATCTTCCCATTGTTTTAATGACCAGCCCAGCGGTAAATAACCGTTCACCGGATCATGGGCGCTGGTTTGATCGGTAACCGCATCTGGCCAAATGCCACGCTCTACCAGTTCGGGAAACACCTTGGCGGCATTGCCTAATAGCCCCACCGATACCGGCTTGTCTGATTTACGAATTATTTCCAATGCCTCGTCCAAATCATTGGTAAACTCATCAAGATACCCAGAGGCGAGGCGCATTTCGATGCGTGATGGCTGACACTCAACCGCCAGCATTGACGCGCCAGCCATGGTTGCCGCCAATGGTTGCGCCCCGCCCATGCCGCCAAGACCACCGGTTAAAATCCATTTGCCAGCCATGTCGCCACCAAAATGTTGCCGCCCCATTTCAACAAAAGTCTCGTAGGTTCCTTGGACAATTCCTTGACTGCCAATATAAATCCACGATCCGGCAGTCATCTGCCCATACATCATCAGGCCGGCTTGATCTAGCTTGTGAAAGTGATCCCAATCCGACCATTTACCAACCAAATTAGAGTTAGCAATCAGCACCCTTGGCGCGTCTTTGTGGGTGCGAAACACGCCCACGGGCTTGCCGGATTGCACCAATAAGGTCTCATCGTCTTCCAGTTCACGTAAAGAAGAAACTATTTTATCATAACTTGGCCAGTCTCTAGCGGCTCTGCCAATACCGCCATAAACCACCAATTCTTGCGGGTTTTCCGCCACTTCCGGGTCAAGATTGTTCATCAACATCCGCAATGGCGCTTCGGTTAGCCAGCTTTTGGCAGAGAGCTTATTTCCAGTTGCGGATTTTATAATCCGTGAATTATCAAGACGTTGGTTCATCTGATTATTTCCTTGTGAGTTAGTGCCCAAGCATTAATGGCTTGTAGTAATTGTTGTAAAATTTGCTGCAGTGCTTTGGCCTTGGCCGGATCATATTCTTGTGGCCTTGCCTCGTCCATATAACAGGATTGCGATATTTCCAACTGTAACACATGTACGTCTTTTTCTGGCTGTCCATAATTGCGGGTTATCCAACCGCCCTTAAATCTACCATCGCTAACAAAAGAAAACCCGGAATTTTGCAACGCCTCACTGGCGGTTTTTGCCAATGCCGGTAAACAAGATAAACCGCTAAATGTACCAAGATTTAGATCCGGCAATTTGCCATCAAACAAGCGCGGCACTTGGCTGGCGATAGAGTGGCAATCAACCATAATGCAAATACCGTGCAGTGATTTTATCCGTTCTATTTGCGCCGCTAATTGCTGATGGTAAGCGGTAAAATATTGCGTCTTTCTTTGCTTGGTATCTGGAGAATTTCCTGCCATATAAATTGCATTTCCGGAAAAATCAGTAATGGGACAAAGATCAGTCCCCGCCTGCCCCTGATATAGTGCGACGCCGCTGGGATCGCGATTTAAATCAATTACATAGCGAGAATGCGTAGCCTCAACCCAAGTTACTTGATCCTTGGCAAATTCGTATAATTTGGGCACATGCCAATCGGTATCTGCTATTTCTTTGCCACAATCATTTAATTGCACAGCAATACCATCTGGAATATAGGTTCCTGAATGCGGAAAGTTCAGCAACACTACTCCGCCATTTTCTTGCAAAATAAACAATGGCTTTGGCATATTAACTCTCACCAATAATTGGCAACAATCCCTGCAATTCAGGCAATGACGTTAATTCGCCAGACAAAATCATTTTCTGCACACAAGTAATATCCGGAGCCATCAGGCGATCATCGCTTAACATCGGCACTTTGGCTCGGATAGCATTACGTACCGCCTGCAATGGCGAAGAAGAAACAATATGGCTTTCTTTATGCAAATCTAGCGCCTGACATGCTGATAATAATTCTATCGCTACTACATGGGCAGAGTTTTGCGCCATCTTGCCAAGCCGGCGCGCGCCATGAGTAGCCATGCTAACGTGGTCTTCTTGGTTGGCCGAAGTTGGTATGCTATCAACCACCGCAGGAAATGCCATTTGCTTGTTTTCTGACACCAAGGCAGCAGCTGTTACTTGTGCGATCATAAAACCGGAATTTATCCCCGGATCAGGGGTCAAAAATGCCGGTAATTCGCTTAATGCCGGATCAACCAGCATTGCAGTGCGTCGTTCGGATATTGATCCGGTCTCGCAAAGAGAAATAGCGATATTCTCGGCGACAAAGCCAACTGGCTCGGCATGGAAATTACCGGCGGAAACCGCTTCTGCATCTTCTGGAAAAATCAACGGATTATCGGTAACGCCATTGGCTTCACGCGCCAATACCGTAGCCGCATGGTTCAAGCTATCATAAACCGCGCCCATAACTTGTGGTTGGCAACGCAAGCAATACGGGTCTTGTACTTTGTGACAGTCGATATGACTTTTAGCGATATAACTTCCCGACAGTAACTTACGATAGGAATGCGCGGTTTTTATTTGCCCGATTTGCCCACGAATTTCGTGTACCCTAGCATCAAATGGCGAGTGCGAGCCGCGTACTGCTTCCACAGATAACGCACCAGCCAGCATTGCTGAATGGAACACCGATCTGGCCTGATATAACCCGTATAAAGCATAAGCGGTTGAAACTTGCGTTCCGTTGAGTAATGCCAAGCCCTCTTTGGCCTGTAAAATTACTGGCTGCAAGCCCGCCTTGGATAATGCTATTAATGCAGGTAATTTTTCACCAGCATAAATTGCTTCGCCTTCGCCGATCATTACCGCCGCCAAATGCGAAAGCGGCGCCAAATCACCAGACGCACCTACTGATCCTTGCGACGGAATTACCGGATACACACCCTTGGCCAACATATCCGATAACAGACGTAATGTTACCGGTTGCACGCCGGAAAACCCGCGCATTAAACTGGCTAGCTTCATCACCATGATAAGGCGGGTTACACTTTGCGATATTGCTTCACCAACACCGGCGCAATGGGACAAAACAATGCGTTTTTGTAAGTCCTGCAAGTCCTCGTCTTTGATCCGGGTATTGGCCAATTTACCAAAGCCGGTATTAACCCCGTAAACGGTTTCACCCTTGGCCAGAATATCGGCAATAGTTTGCGCGCTGACCTGCACATTTTGCCAGTCCTGATCAGTAAAATTTATTTGCTGCTTTTTGTCTAAAATTTCTTGCCACTGCTCATGGGAAATACTGCCGGGCTGTAGAGTAATATTATTCATAAATTCAAACTCTTTCATTTAGCGGACACGCGCCAAATCCATAACACAATTCAGCGGGGGAATTTATATCCCACGCCACCAAATCTGCGGTAAAACCGGGCGCAATTTGTCCAATTTGTTGCCCAAGGCCTAATGCTTTGGCAGCATTTCGAGTTACACCGGCCAGTGCCTCATCAGGAGTAAGACCAAAAAATGTAACCGCCATAGATAGCATTAATGGCAGAGAAGTGGTCGGCGACGACCCGGGATTGCAATCAGTTGCTATTGCCATTGCCACACCATGTTTACGCAACAAATTCACTGGTGGTGTCTTGGTTTCTTTCAAGAAATAAAACGCACCGGGTAATAGCACAGCAACAGTTCCAGCATCGGCCATGGCTTTGGCACCGGCCTCATCAAGATATTCAAGATGATCACAAGATAAAGCTCCCATTTCTGCCGCCATCTGGCATCCATGAGAATTTGATAATTGCTCGCCATGCAAACGTATCGGCAGCCCAAGAGTAACAGATTTTTCGAATACCCGCTTTGTTTGTTCTAGTGAAAAGGCAATGTTTTCACAAAACACATCTACCGCATCAGCCAAGCCAAGCACGGCAATTTTTGGTAACATTTCCTCGACAACCATATCGATATAAGCATCACTTTGACCGATAAATTCCGGCGGTAATGCATGAGCACCAAGAAGCGAAGTGCTAACCCGCACCCCTTCAATCCGTCCCAGGTCACGGGCTGCGCGAAGCATTTTTATTTCATCTTCAATCGTTAAACCATAGCCGGATTTGATCTCTATTGTACCGGTTCCAAATTGTTGCATTTGTTGTAATCGCGGTAATGATTGGGTGATTAACTCAGACTCAGTCGCCGATCTGGTGGCCTTAACAGTAGATATAATCCCGCCGCCAGCCTTGGCTATTTGCTCATAACTTGCACCATTAAGCCGTTGCTCAAATTCGGCGATTCTGTTTCCCGCATAAATCAAGTGTGTATGACAATCGACAAATGCCGGCAATACCCAGCGCTGTTCAAGGTCAGTTTGCGATAAATTTTGGTATTGCTGTGGTAGCTCTTTAGCGCAACCTACCCAGATAATATTTGCATTATCTCGTACAATCGTTGCATTTTTAACTTTACCAAAGCCAGCAGCCCCGCCACGCATCGTCGCCAAATGGCAATTTGTCAGCACTTGTAATTTCTGATCAAGATCCATGCACCAGCATTATTCTTAACCGCCAAATTTGCAAGTTTATTTTTAAATATACTAAAATGCTGAATTAAACACCATTTTAGTATACTTTTCTTTGCTATCCATCAACTTATCCAAAAACCGGTTCCCACTTTTTGGGTCGATGGAATATAAAATTACCCCATGGCTAAGTGTGATCTTCATGCTAATTACTGTTTGCAGAAACATTATTATAAGCCACAAAGCCCATTAGAACAAAGTATGATTATGATTAAAAATGATACTAACAGCTTGTTTGCAAAACAAGTTTTACTGGCCACGGGTTGGGCGGAAAATGTAATAATTACCTGGAACGAAGCTGGGAATATTACGTCAATCACTGATCAGCAAAGAAAAAATCCTGCCTATGAAAGTGTGGATTTCCTGCTACCGGGCATGAGTAATTTACACTGCCACTCGTTTCAGCGGGCAATGGCTGGTCTTGCGGAAATAAGTCATTCGCCTAGGGATAGTTTTTGGACTTGGCGCGATTTAATGTATCGCTTTGTTGTTAAATTAACGCCGAAAGATGTGCAAATAATTGCCAGCTTTACCTATATGGAAATGTTGCAAAGCGGTTTTACTTCAATTGGCGAATTTCACTATTTGCACCAACAGCCAGACGGCAGCAAATACGATGATCCGGCGGAAATGGCCAATATGGTAATAGCCGGTGCAAAAGAAACAGGCATCGCACTTACAATGCTGCCGGTATTTTACGCCCATTCAGATTTTGGTGGTGCAGATCCCGACCCACACCAAAACAGGTTCACCCATAACCTCGATGATTTTCAATTACTTATCAATAAATTACGCCAGCAACACCCTGAAATAATTACCGGAATTGCTCCGCATTCTTTGCGCGCAGTTACCCTTGAGCAATTAACCGAATTGCTACGTAATAACCCAAACTATCCAGTACATATTCATATTGCCGAGCAAATGACCGAAGTGCGCTCTTGTGAGCAACATCTAGGCGCAAGACCGGTGCAATGGTTATTGGATAATTATCAAATTGATGATCGCTGGTGTCTGGTTCATGCCACACACATGGACAAGAACGAGGTGAAGCAAATGGCCAATTCCGGGGCAGTGGCCGGCTTATGTCCAATAACCGAAGCCAATTTAGGCGATGGAATATTTGACGCAGTAGAGTACGCCAAGGCTAATGGTGGTTTTGGAATTGGCTCGGATAGCTGTGTTAGAATTGATTTAGCCGACGAGTTACGAACCCTTGAATATTCGCAGCGCCTACGGGATCAAAAACGCGTGCGACTGGCGCCAACAAAAACCAGTGTCGGCGGGCATTTATACCGACAGGCGGCCAAAGGTGGCGCACAGGCATTGGGGCAAAACAACGGTAATATCGCAATCGGGGAAACCGCCAGCTTTATTTCGTTGGATACCACAATGCCATCATTGGCCGAACGATCAAAAGATGCAATCATTGATGGCTGGATATTCGCCAGCCAAAACTCACCGGTAACCGATGTCTGGGTGGCGGGCAATCATTTGATAAAAGATAAAGCGCACCAGAACCAACAGGAAATAACTGCTAATTATATCAAGTGCTTGCGGCGTTTATTGGACAGTAATTAGGCCCAGTTCAACTGGCCAAATCCGATTTGGAATTTATCGCAATTGCAGTTTTTTCCAAATGCTCAAGAACCGAAAACAAACGTTCTATTTCTTCCTTACTCATGCCGGCAAGTAACACTTTTTCTTGCTCGATTGCCAGTGGCGCGATTTCATCATGAATTTTTCTACCGATTTCGCTAAGCGATAATATCTGCGCTCGTCGGTCTTTCTGATCAGCTTTTCTTTCAATCAAATCACGTTTTAACAGACCAGAAACCGCACGGCTTACTGTCATTTTATCCATGGCGGCGTTTGTTGCCACCTGTTGCGCAGTCAACGACCCAGATGCACCTAACATAGCCAAAACCCGCCATTGCCAAATGCTTAAACCAAAGCGATCCTGATAAAGGCTGGCAATTAAGTTACTAACCTGATTGGACGCAATCGACAATCGATAGGGTAAATAATTGTCGAGCTTCAAACGATCAGTCATGACTGTAATTACCTCTATTACGAAGTGGGAGGTTCGTATTTCACCACAGTTTGCTCGATTCGACCAAAAATGCTGGCACCGGCCTCATCGCGCATTTGAATGCTGACCTTATCGCCAAACTTCATAAACGGTGTCGATGGTTTACCGTTTTCAATAGTTTCGATCATCCGAATTTCGGCAATACACGAATAGCCATCACCGCCTTCAGCAATCGGCTTTCCGGCTTCACCATCAAGCTTATTCGACACTGTTCCAGAGCCAATAATAGTGCCCGCGCACAAAGGACGAGTTCTAGCGGCATGGGCAATAATAGTTCCAAAATCAAAGGTCATATCAATACCGGCATTTGCTTTGCCAAAGGGTTGATCATTTAACGTCACCAAGACCGGTAAATGTAGTTTCCCGCCGTCCCAAGCATCGCCCAATTCTTTAGGTGTTACCGCAACTGGTGAAAATGCCGAAGATGGTTTGGATTGGAAAAATCCGAACCCTTTTGCCAGTTCGCCGGGGATTAAACCGCGCAAAGAAACATCATTTACCAAAGTAATTAGTACAATTTTTGAAGCCGCCAGTTCAGGACTAGCGCCCATGGGAACATCATCAACGATTACGGTTATTTCAGCTTCCATGTCGATGCCAAAACCATCATCTTGTGCCATTTCAATATCATCTCTAGGCCCAAGAAAACTGTCAGATCCGCCTTGGTACATTAGTGGCTCAGTCCAAAAAGTCGCCGGCATTTCCGCGCCTCTGGCTTTTCTAACCAATTCCACATGATTGACATAAGCAGAGCCATCCGCCCACTGATAAGCACGTGGTAATGGTGAAGAACATTCACGTTCGCGAAACCTCTCCACCGGAACAGCTCCGGCCTCCAGACTTTGCGCCAATGCTGCTAATTGCGTCTGTGCTGTAGACCAATTATCAAGAGCTGCCTGTAAGGTCGGGGCAATTCGGCTGGCATCAGTATATCTTGTAAGGTCATTTGAGACCACAACCAATTTACCATCACGTCCAGATTTTAACGAAGCAAGTTTCATAATTAGATCCTACCAAAAACAATTAAAAGTAACACTTGTTCCTATAGCAGATTCGCCGACAATTATACAAAGAAAAAGGCCCGCTCAAATGAGCGGGCCTTTGCCTTAATTAGTATATCAAGCTTAGATTAGAAGCTCTTATCAAACTGAACGTACATTGAGCGTCCAACTGTATCATACGTAGCAAACGGGGTATTTTCCGTTGCTGAGAAGAAGCCGTCGACTTCTTTCCAATATGGAGGCTGCTTGTCAAAGATGTTATCGACACCGACAGAAACAGTCATGGTATCGCTAACCGCATAACGAGCATTGATATCGTGATAGGTAAACCAGTCACGGATAACATAAGGCTCTACTAGAATTGCAGCATCTGTAGCAGAATAACCGAAGTCATTGATAAGTAGGTCTAGAGCTGCTTGCTCATCTTCCTCAACAGGTGACAGGATACGAGAGGACCAAACCACACGTAACTTCTCATTGCTAAAGCCAAGACGAGTATTCATACGCCACTGATTACCACAAGAAGCAACAAACCCGCCACATGAACCAACAAAGTTAGTATCTATGCCCAAGTCATTAATAAAGCCACGTTCTTTTAGATATGTACCTGTTACGGCAAAATCAACAGTACCATTACCGACTTCTTTAGCACCACGAACTTCAAAATCATAAGATTTCAAGGTCTCAATACCAGGAGAATTTTGACGGAATGTGTTGACGCGTAGAATATCACCACCTGCTTGACGGCTAATACGAGCACAAGCTAAAGGATCACTTGTGGCGCCACCATAACAATCAGTAATAAAGCCACGGAAGCTCTCAGCTGAAATTGCATTAATGATCTCAATATCAGCATAATCTAACGCGAATTGCAGATTGTATTTGCTAAGCAAACCAGTGCTTGGAGTATATACAGCACCGATATTGAACTGTCTGCCGGTTTCCGGAAGCAAGTTTTGACCACCGATACGTGCACCAAAGCCAAAGTTTAGCAATTGTTGACTGGTCTGGACAAAACCACTACCCGCGCCAACACCATCAGCAATACACTGTGGGTTAAGACTCGTACTTCCGCCGGTAGCCGAACAAGGATCGGTATAAGTTGGAAATCCACCAGAACCACCATTGAACAAGTCGTTAATGCTAGGCGCACGGAATGAAGTAGAAGTACCACCGCGGATCAAAATGTCATCAACAGGCTTCCAAGCTGCGGCAATACGATATGTATCGCCAGCATCAAAGCTATCATAGTCAGATAGACGATAAGCAAGTTCAAGATCAAGAGACTGCATCATCGGCTGGTTTGCAACTAACGGAATAGCTATCTCACCAAATATGTCGGTAGCAGATAGACGACCATTTGTAGAAGTCGCAGGATTGCCAGATGAATAACCATTTGAAATCGCAGCATCAATAATTGTGCTACCTGATAATACCCGACGCTCAATACCGATAAGGGCTTTAACTGCACCGGCAGGCGCTTCAAATATTGTGTTCTGCACATTGAAAGCCATCATC
>JAKITZ010000280.1 GCA_021647805.1 Robiginitomaculum sp. | reverse complement strand
AAATTTGGGTAATATAGCAGACAGGTTGAGCTACAGGCTTGTAATTAACTCATTCATCTATCACATTGGCACAATGACACGTATTAAACCGCAAATAGTAAATTTAACCGAAAAGGCCGCAAGCCGGGTAAAAGAATTACTTGCTGAAAAACAGCAGGGTTTTTTGCGTGTAGGTGTGCAAAATGGTGGCTGCGCCGGTATGGAATATACCATGAACTATGTGGCAGAAGCCGAAGCACTAGATGAAACAGTTACCGATAAAGACGTAACGATTTTAGTTGATGCGGCGGCGGTATTGTTTTTGCTCGGTTCAACAATCGATTATGAAGTCGAAATTCTGCATTCAAAATTCGTGTTCAAGAATCCAAATGAAACCGATGCCTGTGGGTGCGGTATCAGTGTCACCATTGAGCCGGCTGTTGCTGTTTAATCGTTTTAGCACGACATTTAATTTTCTGGAGATGTACGCATGAGGCTTTTAGCAATTATATTTATCGGGCTTAGCTGGGCTTTGCTTATGGGCAATTCCGCAAGTTTTGCCGAAACTGGAAATAACAATAAGATTGATGAAAAACTATTGATCGGTTCATGGTATATGCCAGAGCCGTTTGTGCACTCCGAAGAGGGTGTAACCATTTCGCTTACAGACGTGAAAGTTAGTTTTTTAAAGGATAACACATCCACAGGTTCAACATCTATGCACTTTGTTGCCGGCAATGGTGTCGCGGCCATGAGACAAAATGGCATTTCATTAACTTATCACATTAAGGCAATAACAAATTGGTCTTATGATGCTGGCGTAATAACTGATACGTTAACTCAAATTACGATAACAGCTGAACAACCCAACGCTATTAGTCAAGGTGTCGCTGTATCACTGGCGGCGGCTATGCGTAGTGAGCCACCTTCAAAATATAAAGTAATCTTGCTATCGAAAACCGATTTACAGATAAAAGATATAAAAACCGGCATAATAATGGAATACAAAAGAGCGGTTGATTAAGTTGGCTGGCTTATAACCAAAAGACAATTACTCTTTAATAGTTACCAATCTTACTTTGAAACTATTTTCGCCAGCAAAAGTCCGCATGGGCTTGCACTTTTGCGCGGTTCCGGCTATGTCCGCCGATCAAAGGGGGAGGGTGTAATGATTTGCGCCTAACCATTGTCTGAAACTATATTTGAAACTTTATTCTGTCAGGAAAAATCATGGAACTTATGTTAGTGATCGGCGCAGGTATTCTGGCCATCATTTACGGTATTGTGCAAACAATGTCCTTGCTCAAAGCAAGCGCCGGAAATGAAAAAATGCAAGAAATTGCCAAAGCAATTCAAGAAGGCGCTAATGCCTATTTGAAGCGCCAATACTTAACCATTGCCGCCGTTGGTGTTGTGGTTTTTGTTGGCCTTATCTTTACGTTAGGCTTTTTGGTTGCCATCGGCTTTGTCGTCGGAGCGGTTTTATCCGGTCTGGCCGGCTTCGTTGGAATGCTTATTTCTGTGCGGGCTAATGTTCGTACCGCAGAAGCTGCCAGCAAGTCACTTGCCGCCGGTTTGTCGATTGCGTTTCGTTCCGGTGCCGTAACTGGAATGCTGGTTGCAGGCTTTGCCTTGGTTGGTGTTGCTGGATATTATTATATGCTGACCGAGATGATGGGTCTGGAACTTAACTCACGTACAGTGATCAACGCTATGGTCGCCTTGGGCTTTGGTGCATCGCTGATTTCAATATTTGCTCGTCTTGGCGGCGGTATCTTTACCAAGGGCGCCGATGTTGGCGGTGATATGGTTGGCAAGCTTGAGGCCGGCATTCCCGAAGATGACCCCCGCAATCCGGCAACCATCGCGGATAACGTCGGTGATAATGTGGGCGATTGCGCCGGTATGGCCGCTGATCTGTTCGAAACATATGCGGTAACAATTGTCGCCACCATGCTCATTGCCTCCAGCGCCTTTGCCGCTGGATCTGTCGAAAAAATGATGCTGCTGCCGCTTATGATCGGCGCGTTAAGCATCATTGGATCAATTGCCGGCACCTTTTTTGTCAAAATGAAAAAAGGCTCGGAAAATATCATGGGGGCCTTGTATAAAGGCCTGATCTGGAGCGCGGTTATTTCTGCGGCGTTGATATATGGCATGCTGACACAATATGACTTCTTCAATAATA
>JAKITZ010000050.1 GCA_021647805.1 Robiginitomaculum sp. | reverse complement strand
AAAGTTGCAATTAAGAAAACTGGATCACCCGGACAAGCCGTGTGATGACGGTAGGTGGGCAAGTCACAGATCGCTGTTAATGACTCTTTGTCTGTCCTCTTCACCTTAAGGCGCTGCGCAGCAGCTATGATGGACACTTCGCTATTTTTAGGACTCTTGTCCTCCACCTTCATGGGGAGGTGGAGGCGAATGCGTTCAAAGGGGGTGCAAAAACGGGTGATCATTTTTGACCATTACTTCTCGCAGCAATTACAGGGACGGACTTTAATCGCAATCTGTGTTCTTTTATGTCAGATGTGATTGCATTTTTATAGATCGCACCTATATTCCCGATACCCAGTTTCGAGCTGGGCGTTTATTGGAAAATTTCTTTAATACTTCATCGACCCAAAAAGTGGTTACCAGTTTTTGGATAAGTTGATAGACATGAACGAAAAATACATTCAAAAGACTGACAGATTCGGTGCTTTTGAATATAAAAAAGGGAAATATGATGACATCACCAATGCTTTCCAGCTCAATTATGATTTTACAAGCCGAAGGCGGCCAAAGTCCGTTCGGTTTCTTTGCTATGATGATAGCAATGTTTGCCATTTTTTATTTTTTATTGATCCGTCCGCAACAAAAACGAGCGCGAGAACATAAGGAAATGGTTGGCGGTATTGCTAAGAATGACACGGTGGTTACCGCTGGTGGCTTAATTGGCAAAGTGGTGAAAGTCGTTGATGGTGATGATGAGGCAACCATTGAAATTGCCACCGGAGTTAAGGTGAAAGTTTTGCGGGCAACTCTACAAGACGTGCGTTCGAAAAGATCCCCAAACCCAGCAAATGACGCTCCGGCCAAAAAAACAACTAAAAAGAAGTAATTCACCATGTTGCATTTCTCTCGTATGAAGCAAATAAGCATCTGGTTTGTGATAATCTTGGGCTTGTTGTTCGCGCTACCAAATTTTCTTGCTGAAGATATTCGGGGCACTGAAAACAAGCCGGGGGTTTTACCGAAGTTTATGCCAAATAAAACGGTAAACCTTGGTCTTGATCTGCAAGGTGGCTCGTATTTGCTGTTAGAGGTTAATACCGATTCAGTTCGCATAAACAAAATGGAAGCAACACAAGAGGAATCACGGCAATTATTGCGAAGTGAGAGACCAATAATTCCGGCGCGTAATTTTAGAATTAACGATAAAACAGTCACATTTAATTTGTCTCGCCCGGAACAAATGGAAATGGCATTGGAGCGATTAAAGCCGCTTAATGAAGTAGCCAGTGGCCAGTTGGCTATTGGCAATAATGATAAAACCTTTGTTATTAAGTCTGATGCGGCAAGTGGTAGAATTTCTTTAACAATAACTGATGCTGCCTTGACCAAATTAAACCGTGATGCCGTGGTGCGCTCAGTAGAGGTTATCCGTAATCGAATTACCGAGCTTGGAACCAAAGACCCGACGATATTACGCCAAGGCAATTCAAGAATTATTGTCGAAGTGCCTGGGGAGAGCGATCCGGTTCGTATCAAGCGGATCATTGAAAAAACCGCGCAGATGACGTTTCATATGGTAAATACCAAAGTTAGTATTTCCGAAGCCCTATCCGGTCGGATACCACCAGGCGCGAAACTGGTAAAAAGCAGTAATCCGAACGAACCTGATTTGCTGGTTGATAGGCGTATCTTGGTTGATGGTGCGGATCTTACCGATGCCCAGCAGACGTTTAATCAAGAAGGGCAACCGGCGGTTACGTTTACTTTTAATGCCCGTGGGTCATTGCAATTTGGCAAGGCTACGTCGGAAAATATTGGACGACGTTTTGCTATTTTACTTGATGATGAATCAATCACAGCACCGGTTATTCGCGGGCCAATTATTGGCGGCACCGGCCTTATTGATGGTAGCTTTACAGTAGAAACAGCCAATGATCTGGCAATTCTAATGCGGGCTGGATCCTTGCCGGCAAAACTGGAAACATTGAACGAGCGTTCAGTCGGAGCCAGCATGGGGGATGCCGCGGTTAAAGCTGGTGCCATATCTCTAATGGTCGGTTTTGGCGCAGTAATGGTCTATATGTTGTTGTGTTATGGGCGTTTTGGGTTGTTTGCCAATGCCGCTTTGATGGTCAATTTAATTTTAATTCTTGGGGCATTGTCTGGTTTGCAGGCAACGTTGACCTTGCCGGGTATTGCCGGTGTTATCCTAACTATCGGTATGGCTGTTGATGCTAATGTGCTGATTTTCGAGCGAATACGCGAGGAAATTGCCATTGGGAGAACGCCTATGAATGCAGTGGAAACAGGCTTTGCAAAAGCCAGATCAACAATTCTTGATGCTAATATTACCACTTTGATTGCTGCCGTTTTGTTATTGTTGTTCGGATCAGGGCCGGTGCAAGGTTTTGGTGTAACATTAGCGATCGGAATTTTCACTTCTGTCTTCACCGCATTTTTGTTTTCTCGCCTTTTGACCTCGTATTGGATTATGCGGGCAAAACCAAAAACAATTTCACTTTAGGGGCTTTGATAACATGCCACTTTCCTTTGTACGTTTAATCCCCGGTGATACGCATTTCAAATTTGTGCGATTACGTAAACTTGCCTTTACCGGTTCTATTGTCGCTTTGCTTGGCGCGATAACTGCTTTTGCTGTGCTTGGAATTAACCTTGGTATTGATTTTAAGGGCGGGGGTAATATTGAAATTAAAACTGAGCAGGCCGCTGATATAGAGAAAATTAGTAATGTTGTTCGTGGGCTTGGCCTTGGCGAGGTCGAAGTGCGCGAGTTCGGATCACCAACCGAAGTTCTAATCCGTTTTGAACGCCAAGAAACCAATGATCCAGAAATAAGCGAAGAGCGTTTACAACAAGCCGCCGCCCATAATGTGCATGAAGCACTATATGCGGCATTTTCGGATTTGGAATTTTCATTTGATGGCGATAAAAGCGCCAGCGTTGTTTCTACTTCTGACCTTGACCTTGAAAAAGGGCAACAGGCTTTGCAAAGTCTTGATGCTGCTGGATTGCTACTGACGGCTGGCGATGATGCAAAAACTTTAATTTTAACATTGCCAAAAGTGGTTGTTGATCGAAAATCAAACTCAGAATTACAACAATTGATTTATGAACAAGCTAGATATAAATTGTTGGAAACTTATAGCACGTTAGTTTCGCAACGTACCGATATTGTTGGTCCGAAGGTCTCTGGCGAATTAGTGCAGTCCGGTATTATCGCGGTATTAGGTGCGTTGGTTTGTATGATGCTTTACATCTGGTTTCGTTTTGAATGGCAGTTTTCAGTCGGCGCAGTGATTGCGCTGGCGCATGATGTTACCTTGACCATTGGCATGTTTGCTTTGACTCGAATTGAATTTAATCTAGCCAGTATTGCTGCTATTCTAACCATTGTTGGTTATTCAATGAATGATACGGTGGTGGTTTATGATCGTATTCGTGAAAAACTGCGAATGTACAAAAAAATGCAACTGGGCGATTTGATCGATCTGGCGATCAACAAGACTTTGGCGCGTACTTCTATTACCTCGGTTACAACTTTGTTGGCACTGATCCCATTATATCTGTATGGCGGGGAGGCTTTGCGTGGGTTTGCTATTACTATGATTTGGGGTGTACTTGTCGGTACTTATTCGTCAATTTTTATTGCGGCTCCGTTATTAATAGTATTTGGGGTGAACCGCGAAGAACTTGATACTGAATAATGACGGTAAAATATTATTGTCAGCATTGACCTAAGGGTGGGGTCGTGTGTCATAGTGTGGTAATCGAATCTTCTTTTTAAAGGAACTTAATATGGCTGGCATTCTTTCAAACCTTCGAAGCACGGTAATTTTTTCGGTAATATTAGCGATACTGATGTATGTGCTTTATTATTTGATGGTCGGCGATGAATATAACGCCAGCCAAATGACCATTGCCATAATGCGCTTTGCCCATGTGGTTGCTGGTGTAATGTGGATCGGCCTGTTGTGGTATTTCAACTTTGTGCAAATTCCAAACATGCCAAATATCCCAGATGAGCAAAAACCAGCCATTGGCAAAGTAATCGCGCCGGCGGCTTTGTTCTGGTTTCGCTGGGCGGCACTGGCTACCGTGATAACCGGACTGGCACTTATCGGCCATACAGGATCATTTGTCGGAACTATGACTATCGGCGCTATGGACGGCTTTGCTAATGCCAAAGACGTGTTTCTTGGTCTTGGTATGTGGCTCGGCCTGATCATGGCGTTTAATGTCTGGTTTATCATCTGGCCAAACCAGAAAATTGCTTTGGGACTAATTGATGCGCCAACTGAGGCAAAAGCACCTGCGGGACGTAAAGCTATGTTGTTCTCGCGAACCAATACGTTATTGTCTTTGCCAATGCTGGTTGCTATGGCTGGATCACAAACATTGTTTGGCTAAAACTACGAGACATAAATTATCAAAGGCGGCTAGAGCATTTCCAGTAAAAGTGGGAAACTTTTGGCTTGCCATACCGCAATGTTGGCGCTTGCTACTTGAGGGCGGATTTTACGATAAGGAAATACGACAAAATAAAAGGTTAGAGCAAACTCCTGGTTCAACCTGAACCGAAAACACTCTAATTTACTGGTCGCTTTTTTGTTTTAAGTGTTGGGAGTTTCAAGCCACTTTCCCAGATCAACCAACGCACGAGCCGTGATTAGCTTACGTCTGGCTCTGGTTTTGTTCTTACCTCGCAAACGGTTACCATCGGCATCTCGGCTTGGGGTCTCGGCAGTGGGTAGCAAGCCAAAATTGATATTCATTGGCTGAAAAGTGCCTTTACCGGTAATATGACCGCCGGTTATATGGCTTAATAATGCACCCAAAGCAGTGGTTTCTGGCGGGTGTGTGCTGGTTGCGCCCAATGCCTGAGCTGTGGCAAATCGTCCAGCTAACATGCCGCAAGCTGCGCTTTCTACATAACCTTCAACGCCGGTTATCTGTCCGGAAAAGCGAATGCGCGGATCGGCTTTTAAGCGTAATTGCCGATCAAGCAAAACTGGCGAGTTGAGGAATGTATTGCGATGAATACCGCCAAGACGGGCAAACTCGGCATTTTCCAAACCGGGTATCATGCGAAATATTTCTTGTTGCGCCCCATAAGCCATTTTGGTTTGAAAACCGACCATGTTGTAAAGCGTCGCCAGTTTATTATCTTGGCGCAACTGCACAATGGCATGCGCTTTTACTGTTGGGTTATGTGGATTGGTTAAACCAACCGGTTTCATCGGGCCCCAGCGCAAAGTCTCGCGGCCACGCTCGGCCATGACTTCAATCGGCAGGCAGCCGTCAAAATATGGTGTGTCTTTTTCCCAGTCCTTAAACTCGGTTTTTGGTGCCTCGCCCAGCGCATCAAGAAATGCGTTGTATTGTTGCTCGTCCATCGGGCAGTTGATGTAATCGGCACCATCGCCTTTGTCATATCGTGATTGAAACCATGCTTTGTCCATATTGATGCTGTCACGATGTAATATCGGCGCAATAGCGTCAAAAAATGCCAGATTTTCTTCGCCAGTAAGCTCCAGAATTGCCGCAGTTAAATCCGGCGAGGTGAGCGGCCCTGTGGCTATTATAACATTTTCCCAATTGGCCGGCGGCAGACCGGCAATTTCGCCGCGTTCAATACTTATATTCGGATGGTCATTGATCATCTCGGTAACGGCCACGGCAAAGCCATCACGATCTCATGCTACTGCGCCGCCGGCTGGTACTTTATGGTGTTTTGCCGCTTCCATAATGATCGAACCACAACGGCGCATTTCTTCGTGCAGCAGGCCAACCGCATTGTTTTCATGATCGTCTGATCGAAACGAATTGGAACATACCAATTCCGCCAAACTATCGGTATGATGGGCGGCGGTTTTACGAACTGGGCGCATTTCATGCAACACAACCTGACAGCCAGCATTTGCCGCCGTCCATGCTGCCTCGGTTCCGGCTAATCCGCCGCCGATAATGTGTATATCTGTTTCATTCATGGGTTAGGGTGTGGTCAAAACCTAAGGCTTCGTCAAGTGAGTTTTTGTTGACGGATGTGTAATTGATATATTACCTTAGGTTGATAAATCATAGGGGTGGTTGTTTGTGGCTAGAACATTTCTAATTAGTGTCTTGATATTTGTGTTTTCTGCCGCAGGTGGGCTTGCCGCTTCACCAATGGTTGAGGCGTTTAAAGAATATCAAGCAGCCTTGGGCGTTGGCGATATTAGGAAGGCTGATGAGGCCGGAGAGCGGGCTTGGAAACTAGCAACACAGGCAGGTAAATCAAAAACCGAAGCCGTTCTTGCGTATAATTTGGCCGAGTTACGCTTGCGTTACTTGCCTGATGCTGATGCACTCACTCCAGCAAGAAGGGTTGCCGAGATAAAAACAAGCGGAGTTGCGGTTTCGATCAGTCAGGAAGATGTTGATATTGTTTATGCTGTTAGTTTGTACCGTGATAATGCGTCGCGAATAAATTTACAAAAATTAGTTAAAGTGGCTCAACGGTACAAAAAACTTAAAAACCCTGCTTCTTATCCGATGTATCTTGCTAATTTGGATTTACTTGCCGATGCAGTCTCAAAGAAAAATTGGAAACTGGTTCATAGTTTGTCTATTGATACTCAAAAAAGTTTTCAAGATAACCAGATTACAAATGATGGACTCCTGATTGATTTGAAGCTCATGCAAATAGGAGCTTTTGTAGCTTATAATAGAAGGCACAATATTAAAGATTACCAACCAATTTTTCAAGATATACATAAGATACTCCATAAATACCCGCAGGACGTTTATGAAGTAAGGCGTTTAAAACATGGTGCATGGTTTTCTGCTATTAATGGTATTTTTCGCTCTAAAATAAGTACACAAAGAAATTTAATGGAATTGGCACATGATGAACATATGGAGCATGAACAAGAACCTGAAATTTGCCCTGAATTTAATTGGGAGCAGCGAAATAAACCAAAATACCCGAGAAAACTTTTAGAAAAAGGTCATATAGGTAGTGCTGTTATAAATTATTCTTTGACTTCTGAAGGAACCACTTATGATGTATCGGTGGCAATTGAGGTGCCATCGAATGTTTTTGGTGAATATGCAGTAGAAGCTATAAAAGAATGGCGTGTGAAGTATGATTCAAAGCCTTCAGCAGCTTGCCTTGCCATACCCAAGCGAACGACTGTTACATACGCAATCAGTCCAATGTATTGAAAAGTACCGCTTTTCTGCAACAAAATAAGCAGGTATATTGCTACTCACACCTGCTTTTTGCGTACCGACCAGATGAAGCCGTCATACCAAAAATGCAGTAATGTTACGGTTAGCATAGCTGCGTAAAACCAGTTGCTCGACATTTCCACCCATTCATAAATCACGCCATAAATAACAAGTGGGACGATGAACATAGCTGCCAGCAACAGTTTGCCTAGCTTTGTGTCGGTTAGCCGAAATTTGGTTTGCAAATTGTCTTTTTCCTTGATCCAGACAATGGCGAAATACTGTACGGCATGAAATATGTTCATTGCTACAAAGGCGATCCACATTGGATTAAAACCCCAAGCAATGATCGAGGTCAGGCCGGTAGAAGCCAGCAAAGCAATTTTATGCACCGATACTTTATAGCCTTGTTTATAAAGCCGCCAATAACCAATAATGTAGGCGATAACTACCAATAATGAGCCGCTAATAACCAACCAGCGCAAAGTTTCAGCAAAGCCTTCGACTGTTTGCGGAAAGTTTGCCAATGCCGCCCAGCCTACTTCATTAAACTCTTCAAAATCATCTACATGATCCATTAAAACCAAACCTGCGGCGATCGGCCCGGCGTACAAAACATAATTGATCCAGCTATCGAGCATTCTTCCGGTTTTGGCGGAATTGCCGGCTTTCATGTCATATATCCGGCCAAGTCCAAAGGTCTGCATTGCCGAATGATACACGTCCCAAAACGTGGCAATTACCGACATTACCACCATGAACCATGGAACCATGCCAAGGCCAAAAAATAGCAAAATCGGAACCAGTGTGAACCGCAATGGCCAGCGATTGAAAACCTGTGAGTTTAGGTGCGAGCGAAAAAACACCGCAAACAGGTGCGAGCCAATAATTATTCCACTTAACACGCCGATGATTGTATCTTCATCATGCATGAGAATGTCGCGCTCTTCCCACAATAAAGTGTTGGCCAATAGTAGGCTGAGAGCTAAAACGATTACCGGCGAGCCAATGAATAACAGCCAATCAAACAAAGGGCTTCGTATGCACAATTTGGGATTAACAGCCTGCTCTCGGGTTTTCTTCAACACGGTTTTCAAACGTAAAGCATATTGTTTGCTGGTTGAGCTTGAGAACATAACTGTTTTACCTGAACTGCTGATGTTTTGTTATTTGACAATGAAATGGCTTAAAAACAGGTTAGCGAAAATACGTATATCCGGCGGATTTAGGGTTTACCAAATCAAACCAATCGTTAGTCTTTGCCAGCTTCAAAATCGCAGTGGAAAAATGCAATGAAACCATCAACTGAAAACGTGCCGGTAATGCAATGTATTATTACAGCTTGGAGTTTTTTTGCTAACAATATCAAAGCTTGTTATGCTTACGGAGTGCCGTTTATTCTGACCGCTGCTATTGGTAGCTGGATCAGCCTGTTTGTTGATGCCAGCTCTGGTTTGGCCGGTTTGGCGCCGATATTATATATAATGTCATTGATCTTTTTTGTGATGATGCAGGGCGCGACTTATCGTTTAGCACTGGATTTGCCAAAAATTGGCCTTGGCGGTTTGCGGCTTGGAGATGATGAATTTCGTCTATTAGTGGTGACAGTCGTAGTGTTTCTTATTGCTGCTTTTGTGGCGATGGTAGTGGCGATTTTGCTGATGTTTTTGATCTCGCCAATATTGTCATCGGGTATTGATCCGGCGCTGTTGGAAGAAAGCCCGGAACTTATTTTTAGTCAAAGCGGTGGCAAAGTCTGGCTAATGCTTGGCTTGGCAGCTGTATTTATTTGGCTGGTGATGTTTTATTTGTTTGCGCGGTTTGCACCAGCATTTCCCGCAGTTGTCGCTGAAAAAAATATTTTTATATTCGAGGCTGCGGCATGGACAAAAGGCCAAGGCTTACGCATTGCGTTCGCATCATTAATTGCCTTTGCACCGGTATATGTTTTTCTGGCTCCTGAGTTGATAATGCGCATAAGCGTTATGCCGGATATAATGGCGGCCAGTAGTAATGGTGAAAATGTATCTGCTTTTTCAAGTGAAATTACTGCAAAATTGCGCTCTGGCTTTCATTGGCAAATTTTGTCTATACTTCTGGTGCCGGCATTAAATGCTGTTCGAGTTGGTTTGTTCACCACATTTTTACGTGGATTACGTCCATCATAAAGGGAACTAAATCATGAGTGAAACAAATATACCAAAGCCAAAGTCGGCTTTTCCATTTTCGGATTGCGTCTTTCATGGTTTTCAAATTCCAAAGGGCAAATTATTGCCGATTATTTGGAATATTGTCTTGCCGGTGATTGTTCTGTCCGGTTTGTATTATGTCGGGATAACGTATGGTTTCGTTCAAGTGTTTGCCGATATAGATTTTATTGCAATGGAGGATTTGCCAGCATCGGAAATGTCTGGGTTTTTAGTAAAATCTTTTGTGCTATACGGTTTGGTTATCGTGGCTAGCTTTGTGTTTATGGCAACTACAATGAATGCGGCGTATCGGTGGTTTTTGCATCAAGACTTAAAAGGCACTATCGGCGCGCTTCGTTTTGGCATGGACGAAGTGCGAACTGCATTAGTGTTATTTGTTTATAGTTTAATGGTGTTCGTCGTACCGTATATTTTGCTGATTGTATTTATGATAATTGGCGGGGTAATTATTGCTGCTGTTGGCAATATGGTAGGCACAATCATCGGTGGCTTGATTATGGCTATTGGTGGTTTGGCGATGCTTCCTTTGATGGTCTGGCTGGCGGTCAAATTATCCTTATCGGTGCCAATGTCGCTGGATGCCAAAAAGTTCACCATGTTTAAAAGCATGGCGCTAACCAAAGGTAGAGGGTGGGCATTATTGGGATCATATTCGATCATGGGGGTGATTTATTTTGTTGCGATAAGCATTGTATCTGTTTTGCAAAACGTCGTATTGCTTGGGCAAATGATGCCAATGCTGAGCGATCCTAGTTATTTGGAAAGTGGTGGCACAGAAATGTTCGCCGCTATGGCGGAAATATTCAAATCTCCTGAAATGTTGCTGGCGATGGCTGGTGTGATGGTGTTGCAGATTATTGTAAGCACGGTGTTTTTGTTTGGATATACTGGTTTGACCGCATTTTCCATGCGTTATTTACAAGAAGAAAAAGGCGAATTGCTGTCTGAGCTTGATGTTTTTGATTGATGGTCGACGCGCAGAATACCTCATATAAATCCGAAGTTTTTGCTAAAATAGGTGCGCAATCCAGATTGCACCCGATATATACGGCGTTCGTTCCGATCATCGCCGTTATCTTGATGATGGTTGTTATGGGCGTGGCTATGGTGCCGCTGGCATTGTTATCGGCAAGAGAAAGCCCATCAGGTGATTTGCGGTTGATTTATGTGTTGATCGCAGGATTTGGCGCTGTGTCTTTGGCTGTGTTTGCTTGGGTCAAATGGGTGGAAAATCGCTCATTGGCCTCAATCGGCTGGACGTTTGATCGGGCATTATTGCGTTATGGCCGTGGATTTGCCGTCGGCCTGTTGATGAATGTTGCAGCGATTGCAATCATTGCTTTGCTTGGCGGATATGAGGCGGGAAACTGGCTACCAGCATTTTCCAGCATATCGGCCATCGCAATCATAGTGTTATTTCTGGTTGGATTTATCGTGCAAGGGGCAACCGAGGAAATACTGGTTCGCGGCTGGATATTATCATCATTGGCGGCGCGTTGGGGTTTGCCGTTGGCGGTTGGGGTTACTTCTTTGCTGTTTGCATTATTGCACCTGTCTAATGAATGGCCACATGTAAATTATATCGCCATGTTCAACATTGTTTTGATCAGCATTTTTTTTGCTATTTATGTTTTGCGAGAGCGATCATTGCTTGGTGTTTGCGCCATTCATTCGGCGTGGAACTGGATTATGAGCATTGGCTTTGGTTTGAATGTTAGTGGCTTGAAAATTGACGTTGAACCTTTGGTGGTCGGCCTTAGCCAAAAGCCAGAGATTCATGACTGGATTACCGGTGGCAGTTTTGGCCCCGAAGGAAGTCTTGTAGTAACGGCGGTTATTGGTCTATCATGTTATATGGTTTGGCGCTGGGGTGGCGATAGTTTGGACAAATCATCATAAAGGGTATTTATAAATGTCTCGATATTCCATTTCAGATGCAGTTTTTTTTGCAATTAGTCATGACAAGAAAAGTAAGCACTTCAAGCGATTGGCTATTGCTTATATATTGCTAAAAATTATTTTCTTTATACTTATTGCTCTAATAGCAGCGCCTTTCATGGGTTCGCTAATGGAATTATTTTCCACTGATTTGACTTCCGAAGCAGCTCAGTTGGAACTTGGCGCTAAAATTAGTGTTTTTTCTAATATTCAGACATTAGGTGGGTTGTTGTTCTTGCCGTTCTTTTTGGCAGTAATGGCCAGTTTTTATCGCTGGACGGTAAATGATGATTGGTCAAAGAAACGCCTTGGCTTGCGGTTCGGAGCAACAGAATTGCATTTATTTCTTGTTTATCTGGTGGTTTACGGCTTGGTCATTCTGGTTGCATTATTGATGATGATTCCGTTTGTAATTGCGGCTGTTACATTAGGGAATTCTGATACAGAGTTCAACGGATATCAATTTCTTATGTTTTTTTTCGGTGGTTTGGTTTATTTTGCCATATTGATTTGGCTTTCGGTAAAGCTCTCGCTGGCGGCAGCATTAACCGTTCGCCACGGCGATATCAAAATATTTGAATCATTTTCCGCCAGCAAAGGCCATTTCTGGAAGTTATTCGGCAGCTATTTATTCTTGATGTTCATCTATATGGTTGCCGCTATGGCTTTGTTTATTATGGCAGCAATTATAGTTTTGCCGTTTTTTGGAATTGGGGTTGCGGTGGTCGGAATGTCACCAACTGAGGCGGACTATTTAATGATCGCAGCTTTGGCGGTAATTCCTATTGTGCTGATAACGATCATAGCATTATGGATAGAGTTTTGGGCTTATGTGGCCAGTGCCGGAATTGGTGCTTATTTCGTTCGTTGGAAAGAAGGTGATCCTGTTGAAAGAGTGGCAAAAGAGTTTGAATAGAAATAAGTAGATTGTCATATCCGTTTTCGAATAAAGTAGTCGCCGAGCCACTACACTTGGCAAAAAGTGTAGTGCTGTTGATCTTGTTTTGGTTGGGCGGCCAAATAGCAGCTATTGTAGTTGCTCAACCGGTAATGCAGCTATTCGGCGGTGAGTTTTCGGCTTTTCTTCGAGTTTTGGTGATTATCATTTCCTGGATAGTCGGCTCC
>JAKITZ010000279.1 GCA_021647805.1 Robiginitomaculum sp. | reverse complement strand
GATGTCGTTGGAAACCTGCTTGGTCAAAGAACAAAATATTTTTGAAGAAACTGCGGATCATGCGGCACGTTTGTTAGTCGACTCCCCGGTTATTTCACAAGGAAAATTTGACCAATTATTATCGTTTGAAGATGAAAAGTATGCGCATCAATTCATTGATTTAAATTACGAGAGATCGGTCGGCTTGGAAAATGCGATAGTTGCTGTTTGTGATACTGCGGTAACAGCCGTAAAAAATGGCAAAGTCATTCTTGTCCTTTCTGATCGAGGTATTCAAAAGAACAAGTTGCCGATTCATGCACTATTAGCGACAGGTGCAGTGCATCATCGGCTTATTGCAGAAGGTTTGCGTTGCGATGCAAATATTGTGGTGGAAACGGCGACAGCGCGAGATTCTCATTCATTTGCGAGTTTAATTGGTTACGGTGCAACAGCAATTTACCCCTATCTTGCCTATGAATGCCTGAATGACATGGCAACTAAAGGCGAAATTCTGGATAACGTCACTCCCCGGTTGGCATCACGTTATCGTAAAGGCATCAATAAAGGCTTGTATAAAATAATTTCTAAAATGGGTATTTCAACCATTGCTAGTTATCGGGGTGCTCAATTATTTGAAGCCGTTGGGCTCAGTGAAGAAGTGGTTAATTTATGCTTTAAAGACACCACCTGTCGCATTCAAGGGACTCGATTTAGTGATCTAGAGATCGATCAAAAAACATTAAGCAAAACTGCCTGGATTGCACATAAAGATGTTGAGCAAGGCGGGTTGTTAAAATATATGCACGGCGGTGAATATCACGCCTACAACCCTGATGTGATTCAAACGTTACAAGTTGCCGTTAAGTCAGGTAATTACAGTGATTACGAAAAGTATGCGGCGCTCGTTAACAATCGTCCAGTCTCTTCGCTGCGTGACATGTTTGAATTGAATTTTAGTCAGCCCGAAATCCCTATCGAAGACGTAGAGCCTGTTTCAGATATTCTTAAACGATTTGATAGTGCGGGCATGTCTCTTGGTGCACTTTCGCCAGAAGCACATGAAGCCTTGGCCATTGCGATGAACCGATTGGGTGGACGTTCAAATTCAGGCGAAGGCGGTGAGGCAATTGAGCGCTACGGTACAGAAAAAGTATCCAAAATCAAACAAATTGCTTCTGGCCGTTTTGGTGTAACACCACACTACTTGGTGAATGCAGAAGTCATCCAGATAAAAATTGCTCAAGGGGCTAAGCCGGGTGAAGGTGGGCAACTGCCTGGCGCAAAAGTGAATAAATTAATTGCCACACTGCGCTATGCGACACCGGGGGTTTCGTTGATCTCCCCGCCACCTCATCACGACATTTACTCCATCGAAGATTTGGCGCAATTAATTTTTGATATCAAGCAAGTCAACCCAAACGCACTGGTTTCCGTTAAATTGGTTGCCGAAGCAGGTGTGGGTACGATTGCCGCAGGGGTGGCCAAAGCCTATGCTGATCTCATTACCATCTCTGGCTATGACGGTGGAACAGGGGCGAGTCCTCTCACGTCAGTTAAGTTTGCTGGCGCGCCTTGGGAGCTTGGTTTGGTAGAAACGCATCAAACATTGCGAGCAAATAATTTGCGTGACAAAGTTCGCTTGCAAACAGATGGCGGATTAAAAACGGGTTTGGATGTTGTTAAAGCCGCCATTCTTGGGGCAGAAAGTTTTGGTTTTGGTACTGGGCCTATGGTTGCATTAGGTTGTAAATTTTTGCGTATTTGCCATCTCAATAACTGTGCAACCGGTGTTGCAACTCAAAACAATGTGTTACGCATGAATCATTTTATTGGTCTGCCTGAAATGGTGATGAACTATTTTACTTTTGTTGCCGAAGAAACTCGCCAATGGTTGGCCAAGCTTGGCGTGAATAAATTGACCGACTTAATTGGACGTACTGATTTGCTCAGTATATTAGAGGGTAATACATCGAAGCAGAGAAATCTTGATCTAACCCCACTATTGTCCGCTGACGGCGTCGATCCGTCTAAAGCACAATACTGTGTATCGCCAAAAAATGAACCCTTTGATAAAGCAGAGCTTGCTGAACAAATGGTGCGTGATACCCTAGAGGCCATCACGCAAAAATCTGGCGGCGAGTTTGCGTATCACGTTAGAAATATCCATCGTTCCATGGGTGCTCGACTATCCGGTGAAATTGC
>JAKITZ010000049.1 GCA_021647805.1 Robiginitomaculum sp. | reverse complement strand
AACCTATACTGCTATGACGTTTAGTCTCGAGCCGGGGCAGGAAATCGATCAACGGGCTATAATGCGCAATTTGGTGGATTTACAGTTTAAGCGCAATGATGCTTCTTTTACCCGTGGCACATTTCGGGTACGTGGTGATGTGCTAGAAATTTTTCCCTCTCATTATGAAGATCGAGCGTGGCGAATTGATTTTTTTGGCGATGAAATTGACAGCATTTGGGAATTTGATCCGCTAACCGGAAAAAAAGCTGCACAACGTGAACAGATCAAAATTTACGCTAATTCTCATTACGTTACTCCGCGCCCAACCATCAAACAAGCTATCCGAAGTATTCGCAAGGAAATGCACGCCCACGTAAAATGGTTAGAAGACAACAATAAATTACTTGAAGCGCAACGATTACAACAACGCACCGAATTTGATTTGGAGATGATGGAGGCGCAAGGAGTTTGCTCTGGAATTGAGAACTATTCCAGATACCTTACCGGACGAAACCCAGGGGAACCACCGCCAACTTTATTCGAGTATTTACCAGAAAATGCGCTTGTATTTGTTGATGAAAGCCATGCGACCATTCCGCAATTAGGAGCAATGTATAAAGGCGATTTTAAACGTAAAACTACCTTGGCTAATCACGGGTTTCGCTTGCCATCTTGCCTTGATAACCGCCCGTTAAAGTTCGAAGAGTGGCAAGCAATGCGTCCGCAAACCGTAAATGTTTCGGCCACTCCCGGCCCATGGGAATTAAACCAGACCGGTGGCGTGTTTACTGAACAAATCATTCGCCCAACTGGTTTGATCGATCCGCCGGTAGAGGTGCGCCCGGTTTCAGCCAATGGCGCCAATCAAGTTGATGATGTGATTGCCGAAGTGCAAGCTGTGGCCGATATGGGTTATCGCTCGTTAATAACAACTTTGACCAAGAAAATGGCAGAAAATTTAAGCGAATATATGCATGATCAAGGAATGCGCGTGCGCTATATGCATTCGGATATTGATACATTAGAGCGCATTGAAATTATCCGAGATTTGCGGCTTGGTGCATTTGATGTGCTGATCGGGATCAATCTATTGCGCGAAGGTCTTGATATTCCCGAATGTGCTTTTGTGGGTATTTTAGATGCTGACAAGGAAGGCTTTCTTCGCTCGGAAACTTCATTGGTGCAAACCATTGGCCGTGCCGCCAGAAATGTCGATGCGCGAGTGGTTCTTTATGCTGACAAAATCACCGGATCAATGCAAAGAGCCATGGATGAAACCAAACGTCGCCGCAAAAAGCAACAAGAATACAACACCAAACACGGCATCACCCCGCAGAGCATAAAAAAGGGAATCGGCGATATTTTGGAGAGCGTTTACGAGGGCGATCATGTGCGGGTTGGCACGAAAGATAGCAATACTGGTTATGCCAGAGGGCTTGCCGAAGATGGCTCGCATTTTGTCGGCAAAGACTTAAAAGCGGTCATTGCCGATACCGAAAAGGCCATGTTAGCTGCTGCTGCCGATCTAGAATTTGAGCAAGCGGCCAAGTTACGCGACCAGCTATCGAAATTGCGCGAGCGCGAACTGGATATTCTAAGCCCTGTTGGAACTGTCGCCCACAAAAAACGCCACTCCCGCAATAGCCGCAGCGATACTACGGGTGTTAGCTGGAAACACCGGCGGGGGAAGTAGACTTTGTTGTGAAAAAGTTAATAATTTAAGGAGATTGAAAATGGTAACTTACAAAGAAATACAAAACTGGGTTCGACTAAAACATAGCTTCTTGCCTAAAACCTGTTGGATAGCGCATTGCAAGGAAATTAAGGGACTTCCTGTAAAACAGTCTCACCGGCGTTCAACTCCTGGCATTCGCCAAGTTCCTTGCCCAAGAGAAAAACAAGCCGCAATTTTTGAAGCTTTTCATCATTTTGGCATGCTTTAAAAACCTTAGTTTCAAACCAATTACTCAGCTTATATTGCAAGGTTCTGAGCATTTGTGATGAGATGGTAGAAATAATGCAAAACTAGCCATCGGCGCTAAACTCCGGCTAGCGTTCTCGTCGCGATAGCGCAAGGAAAATGGTGCGCTTAGGCACGAAAAACCTCGAACCAATTTTGAGAAGAATTAGAAAATTGGAAACATAATCTCAAACATTTAGATCATCAAGATTGCCATTCTTGAATTACAATGATATAAACCAATTGATATGAAAAAACTTATACCCTTCGCCTTTTTGATCTCATTCGCCGCGCTCGGTTTTTATATTTTTAATCAGAATTACAAAATAACACCGCTTCTGGTCGAAGAAGGTAATAAAACTTACTCAATTGCAGAGTTTATGAGTGAACCCGTTTGTTATTTCGAAAATTTCAAAAGCGATGCATCCACGGGCAGTGGCTCTCTTGATAATATTACATTTATCGAGCTAGCCTATATTGATACAGATAATATTACGGGGCCTTACTATTATCTTCCTGCCGAAAAAGACAGTAAGGTTGGAACCATTTCTTCTTATTCTGTAGAGCCGGCATATCCTAACCGGGAGTCCTATCTTATAAAAGCTTTCTACGAATATGACGCAGAGGGAGAGCGACATATCGAAGAACAATTTTTTATGCTGATCAATGATGAAATCCGCATCGCTACTGGTGAAATGAAATTGGATGGTGACGGAAAAACATATATCTACGCCGAGCCAGAATTAATCAAATGGACGGATGCTTATCGCCGTACTGACTGCGAAACAGCACGAAGCCATGATTCATTAAAGGGCGATCTCTAAAGCACCCTAAATTTCACCCTGTAGTCACCAAATATCTTACACTCCAGTAGAGCCAAAACTACCAGAACCTCGCTTGGTATCTGACAGGTCTACGGTTGCCATCCATTCGAGCTGAGTCACTGGCGCGATGACCATTTGCGCTATGCGCATGCCCCGTTCAATGGTAAAGGCTTGCGCTCCGTGATTTATCAGGATTACCTTTATTTCGCCGCGATAGTCAGCATCAATAGTGCCCGGAGAATTTAATACCGTTACTCCGTGATTTAGAGCCAAACCAGAACGCGGACGAATTTGCGCTTCCATGCCAGCTGGTAATGCTATTGCCAGTCCGGTTGGCACCATGACCCGTCGCCCGGGCTTTACTTCTAATGTTTCGTCTGCTGGTATCGCAGCTGCCAAGTCCATGCCAGCGCTATCGCTAGTTTCATAAGCGGGAAGTTTAAGGCCATCAAAATGATCCAGTGTTTTAACCGCCACCAAGGGTTTAAGTTGCACCATTATTTTTCCTCTGCAAAATGTTTGGCGAGGGCGGTTGCCAGTTTTTGAGCCGTTTGGGTTTTAGTTAGCTTTGGCCATTATTGCGGTTCATCGCCCATCAATAAGGCCACCTGATTGTGATCACCGCCCATAACATCACCGGATATATCATTGGCAATAATCCAGTCACAGTTTTTGGTGGATAATTTGTTAGCAGCATTTTCAAGCAAATTTTCAGTTTCTGCCGCAAATCCGATCACCAGTTTTGGTCGTGTGGCTTTTGGTAAAGCGCTAATAATTGCAAGAATATCAGGGTTTTCGATAAATTCCATTTCTGGAATCGGTTCACCAATTTGTTTTTTAATTTTCTGATCGTTAGGCTTATCTATTCGCCAATCGGCAACTGCTGCGGTAAATATTGCAATATCCACCGGCAAAGATTTTTGTGCGGCGACTAGCATTTCTTGGGCAGTTTCAACTTGTAGCAAATGCACTTCGCTTGGTGGTGTGATGTTAACTGGCCCGCTTACCAATGTTACCTCTGCCCCTAAGTCTGCTAAAGATTTGGCAATGGCATAGCCTTGTTTTCCGCTTGAACGATTGGCCAGATAGCGCACCGGATCAATTGGCTCGTAGGTGGGGCCGGCAGTAACAAGAGCGGTTTTGCCAGCCAAACAACCGCTACTGAAACTAGCCTTAATTGCTGCAAGTATTTCTTCTGGTTCGGCCATTCGGCCAAGGCCAAATTCGCCGCAAGCCATGTCGCCTTCATTGGGGCCAACCAAGCTTGAGCCATCGTTGATCAAGGTTTGAATATTGCGTTGATTTGCGGCATTTTCCCACATTCGCACATTCATTGCTGGCGCCAATAATACCGGTTTATCAGTGGCCAACAAACAGGTTGAAGCTAAATCATTAGCCAACCCATTGGCCATTTTTGCCATCAGGTCAGCAGTTGCCGGAGCCACAACCAACAGATCGGCAGAGCGTGATAGTTCAATATGACCCATTTCTGCTTCATCATCGAGATCAAACAGATCGCAGTAAACTTTTCCGCCGCAAAGTGCCGATACCGATAAAGGCGTTACAAACTCCTTGCCCGCTTTGGTTAAAATAACCCGCACTGTAATTTCGGATTTTCGCAATAACCGGATTAGCGACAGGCTTTTATAGGCAGAAATACCGCCACTAATGATCAGTAAGACCTTTCTGCCGTTCATGGTTCGGCAGTACCATTGGTTAAAGCTGCTCTTATTTCATCTGATTTGGCAATAACCTGCCTTTTAATTTCGGCACTATCAAGGGTTAGAATTTCACCTTCTTCAACGATAATCTTGCCATCAATAATGGTCGTAACAACATCAGAAGAGCGCACCGCATATACCAGATGTGATATAACATCATATACTGGCTGCAGTCTTGGATCAGACATGTCGATCTGTATCATGTCGGCTTGTTTGCCTACTTCCAATGAACCTGTTGCTTCACCAAGGCCGATGGCTTCTGCGCCCATTGATGTTGCCAGCCGCAAAGCTGTCATTGCTGGCATTGCAGTTGGGTCATTATTGGCAACCTTATGCAAAAGCGCGGCAAGGCGTATTTCTTCCCACATATCCAGATCATTGTTGGAGGCCGCACCATCAGTGCCAAGGCCAACTTTGACCCCGGCCTTGATCATTGCTGGAACTGGCGAAATACCAGCACCTAATTTCATGTTCGAGGTCGGATTGTGAATGGCGCTTACTTTGGACTTGGCCAGCATAGCAATTTCTTCTTCGTCAGGCACTACTACGTGCGCGGCAATCATAGCTGTGTCCAGCATTCCCAAAGCTGCTACGTGGCGAACTGGTGTGGTGCTGTACCGTTGTTCTATCAAGGACTTCTCAGCCATGTCTTCGGCCAAATGCATGGTAATTGGCGCATTTAACGAGCCGGCGATTTCCACTACCTCGCGCAAATGATCAGGGCTGACAGTATAGGGCGCGTGCGGTGCCAAGGCCGGAATTATACGGCTGGAATAATTGGCAGATTTTACAAACTCCACGCCAGCGGCAAAACTATCGTCCCAACCGGCAAAACCCGGAGACGGAAAGTCAATCATTGGTGCGCCTAAAATTGCCCTTAAACCGCAGCCTTCAAATACTTGCGCTGAAACTTGTGGATAGAAGTACATATCAACAATGCTAGTGGTGCCACCGCGCAGCATTTCCAAACAAGCCAGTTCTGCTCCGATTTTGACAAACTCTTCGTTTACGAACTGCCCTTCCATAGGGAA
Organism: Robiginitomaculum sp.; assembly: GCA_021647805.1. Lineage (GTDB taxonomy): Bacteria > Pseudomonadota > Alphaproteobacteria > Caulobacterales > Maricaulaceae > Robiginitomaculum_B. The sequence continues at coordinate 7,071 of JAKITZ010000049.1, read as the reverse complement.
GATGTAATTTTGTAACCAATCCATAAGCTCAAGGTCATCGGCCATGCCACGGAACAACACCATTGCCGCATGAGTGTGGCCGTTGACCAAGCCGGGCATCAATACTCTCTCATCGCCAGGTATGGTTTTAATGGCGTTATATTGCTCATCAATTTTGGCGGCAGAGCCTACGGCAATTATTTTGCCATTATGAACCGCGACTGCGCCATTTTCGATAATGGTTCCAGCAGGATCCATAGTAACAACCCAACGACCATAACTTATCAGGTCAATTTGTTGTTCGTCAGCTATTGCTTGCTCACGGCTACATGCAACACTTACCAAGATTAATGCTCCTACAATTAGAAAACGCAAACCTGTAATCATGGGCTTCTTCCTCTAAAACTGATTGTTTGGCGACAGAGTAATGAACTGCATCGGCTCTGTCACCTGTAAAGCTTGCGTGAGTTATATTTCCAACCATTTTAGGTTGGCAAGGGCGACCGCCCGTCGGCAGGTCAGGCCGCGCTTTCGCAGGTGTGGGTTATATAAATGGTGGCGGGGGGGAGATTTGAACTCCCGACCTCAGGATTATGAGTCCTGCGCTCTAACCAACTGAGCTACCCAGCCATTTAGAGCTTTTTCAGTTCAGTTGAACTACAATTTGCTCTAATTTTTTATTTTCGCATTTCTTGCCGCAAAACCGATGATCTCGTATCAAAGCACGGACTAAAGCTTTTGCTGGAAATGATCTTCGCGCGGATATAACCCCACATGACAAAAGGCGCAAGTCATTTGCGCTCTCAATGTTCAGCAAGTTTTATATTTGTCGGTTATTTGCAGGTGATTTGTAATTCTCGGCACAGTTAACCATATTAAAAATACTGAATTAAACAGCATTTTGAGTATACTTTATCTTCTTGATTCATCAACTTACAGAAAACCTTTTGAGTGGTCGCAATCCTTTGCCGTAAAACCGGTAACCACTTTTTGGGTTGATGGACTACAGAAATATTATAAATTTCTCAAAAAGCACTGAAAATAAAACTCTTGCCAGATTTTACAGGTTTGCCCAGCTGATAAATGCTTAAAGCGCTCACCAATAGAAAATTTATTGCTATTACACATACCGTTGGATACCTCAACAAAACCCACGTTTCATTGGGTTTAGAGTATATTCACCATATCAAAGAGCCGCAAATCGACTGGTTAGAGCCATTTGCAACATCATTATAGCAGGTGAGGTAATAGCGGGTGTGGTTGTGACTTATCCCCGCTGTCCAAGGGTTGGTAAGGGTCAATGAGTGCTAATTCTTTGCCAATTAACCCTAGCTTTAAGGGGAGAATTTGGCAATGAGTGCTAATTAAGTATCAAGCAGTATTGCAAACAATACCCTTGTTCACCCTTAGCGCAAAACAATCAACATCCAACCCCTCATCCCGACCTTCTCCCTGTGGGAGAAGGGGCGTAGCGGAAATATTACTGCTCTTCTTCAAAACATCACGAGGCGGACTCCCTCTCCCGGCTTGGGAGAGGGTTGGGGTGAGGGGTACAATATGGGCAATTACCAAATCGCCGTAATGTAGGCGTAGGCCGGTATCTATCCGTGAAATTACTGCGAGATTAATTGAGGAAACTAGATCACCCGAATAAACCTTGTGATGACAGTAGGTGGGGAAATCAATCTTTACGAGTTTTTACTTTAGCCACCTCCGCAGCTTTGCCGGTATTGCGGGCGCGGTGAAGAAACAAAAACCACACTGCGGCTTGATTTTAACTCACTTCAAGTCCAATTAGGCAGTTATGAGCCAAGATGTTAAAATCATTACTCAGGGCTGTCGCCTGAACACCTTTGAATCCGAGGTAATGTTAAGTCACGCCAAACAATCCGGTCTTGGGGAAACGATAATTATCAATACTTGCGCCGTTACTAATGAGGCGGTGCGTTCGGCGCGGCGCAGTATCAGACTGGCTAGGCGAGATAACCCAAATGCCCGGATCATTGCCACTGGTTGCGCCGTGCAAATTGACCCTGAACAGTTTGCCGCCATGGACGAGCTGGATTTTGTGCTTGGTAATGCAGAGAAAATGCAAGCCAAAAGCTGGACGTTTGAAGCTGATACTCCACGGGTAAGGGTGAATGATATTGCTAGTGTCACCGAAAATTCTGGACACCTTATTGACGCGTTTTCGACTAGGGCGCGCACTTATGTCGAAGTGCAAAACGGCTGTGACCATCGCTGTACATTTTGCATTATTCCATTTGGCCGAGGCAATGCCAGATCAGTTCCCGCCGGCGAAGTAGTGCGGCAAATCGCATTATTAGCAGAACAAGGAGTGGCGGAAATAGTGCTTACCGGCGTTGATCTTACTTCATGGGGCGATGATCTGCCAAACCGTCCAAGGCTGGGGCGTTTGGTAAGACAAATATTACACGGCGCACCGGCTCTACCGCGATTGCGTTTATCATCAATTGATGCGATCGAGATAGATGATGAATTGTTTGAATTGTTGACCGAGGAGCCGCGTATCGCACCACACTTGCACCTGTCTTTGCAAGCTGGTGATAATATGATCCTAAAGCGAATGAAGCGCCGGCACTCTCGCGAAAAGGCGATTGAGCTTTGTGCAAGGTTACACTCGATACGTCCGGAAATTGCTTTCGGTGCCGATCTTATCGCCGGTTTTCCCACTGAAACCGAAGCAATGTTTGCAAACACTTTGGCACTAATAGACGAATGCAATTTATCGTATTTGCACGTGTTTCCATTTAGTCCGCGAAGCGGAACTCCGGCAGCAAGAATGCCACAAGTGGACAAGCAAATTATTCGTGAACGAGCGGCAAAGTTGCGGGAACTTGGCGCGGTGAAATTACAACAACACCTGCAAAAACACTTGCACAAAACCAAAAAGGTTTTGTTTGAAAAATCTGGAATTGGTCGTTTGGCGGATTTTTCCAAAGTGAAAGTGCAAAATGCAGCTACTGCTCGCCCCGGAGCGATTTTGGATGTAAATATTATTAGCAATGATGGCCAGACTTTGTATGGAGAAATTGTTTAGATGAAATGGTTTTGGCAAAAAGATAAACCGGAAACCACTGAGCCGGAAACTAATACTGATGTTGAAGAAACAATTGACGAGCAGGTCGCACCGGTCGCACAGGCCGCGCCGGTCGAACCGGCCGCGCCGGTTGAAGAAACGTTAAGTGAAGAGCTAATTTCGGACGAACTTTCCGAAAAGTTAGAAAATGAAACTGGCTTTTTTGCAAAATTACTCGGCCAAAAACCAGAACCGGAACCAGAACCGGAATTTAAGCCAGAGCCAGAACCGGAACCTAAGCCTGAGCCAGAGCCTGAGCCTAAGCCAGAGCCAGAACCTGAACCTAAGCCGGAGCTAGAACCTGAACCAGAACCAGAACCAGAACCAGAACCTGAACCAGAACCTGAGCCTGAGACCAAAGCTGGTTTCTTTTCTCGAATGGCCAAAGGGTTACAAAAATCTTCGTCCAAGTTAGGGCAAGGTGTTACCGATATTTTCACCAAGCGCAAATTGGACGCGCAAACCTTAGAGGAATTAGAGGATTTGCTAATTTCTTCTGATCTTGGGACGCCGTTGGCGACAAAATTTGTAGCGCAAATGGCCAAGGATAGGTTCGATAAAGAAGTTGACGAACGGGTGGTGCGTGAGGAATTGGCAACCTTAATTGCTGATACTATGTCGCCTTTGGAACAAGCGCTCGACCTTAGCGGAAAAACGCCAAAAGTTGTGTTATTCGTTGGGGTTAATGGCTCTGGGAAAACTACCACTTTGGGTAAAATCGCTGCTAAAGTTAAATCCGAAGGCGGTAAATGCCTGCTGGTCGCCGGTGATACGTTTCGAGCCGCAGCTATCGAGCAATTACAGGTTTGGGGGCAGCGCACCGGAGCAGAAGTAATGTCGCGACCATTGGGATCCGATGCCGCAGGGCTTGCGTATGATGCAATAAAACAGGCATCAGAAACCGGAGTTGATGTGGTATTGATGGATACCGCCGGTCGCTTGCAAAACAAACAAGGCTTGATGCAGGAGTTGGCGAAAATTATTCGGGTGATTAAAAAATTTGATGCTGATGCTCCACACCATGTATTGTTGGTACTTGATGCCACTGTCGGGCAAAATGCATTATCGCAGACCGAGGCCTTTAAGGCGCAAGCCGGGGTAACAGGTCTGGTAATGACCAAATTAGACGGCACTGCCAAGGGTGGGGTGCTGGTTGCGGTATCGGAGAAATATCAATTACCAATTCATTTCATTGGCATTGGCGAAAATATCGATGATTTGCAAAATTTTAATGCCGAAGCATTTGCCGGATCAATGACCGGTCTGTTGAAATAGGAAGTTTCAAATATGAAAATTAACCAAAACTTGCTCGACCTTGGGCCGTTATTATTATTTCTGGCGGTGTATTTCTTAACGGGCAAAAATATGATGCTGGCAATACCAGTGATCATGGTTGCGACCGCTATTGCCTTGGTTATCTCTTATCTACAGAGCAAAAAAATATCGGTAATGCCGGTGATCACCTTGGTTACTGTATTGTTGTTTGGTGGTTTGGCTTTGTATTTTGATAATCCGGTGTTCTTCATGATCAAACCAACGATCATTTATCTGCTATTCGCCGGTGCGCTTGGGGTTGGGGTTTTATTTGGCCAGTATTTCTTGAAGATATTATTTGAGGGTAGTTTTGATATGCCGAATAATATCTGGGCAAAACTTACATGGCGTTGGGCTGGTTTTTTTATGTTTTTGGCTGGTTTGAACGAATTTGTCTGGCGCACTTATGGCGAAAGCGTCTGGGCAGTGGTTAAAGTCGCCGGATTTTTACCGCTGACACTGGTATTTGCGATGATCAATATGCCATTAATGTTGAAATACATGGCAAAGGACAACGAAACACCGGCAGAATAAAGCAAGTCGGTCGCCAAATTGATTCGTAAATAATTATTTTTAGTGATCGCACCTGCCGCGAGACAAAATAAATTATTAAACAATAATATTTAACAGCGAACCCGGCGGTAAAGGCTTAGCTGTGTTGACATGACGTAACGGGGCTTCGCGCAAATGGGTTTGCGTCATAGGTGTAGTCACCGTATTTTCTGTAATCGTATTTGTTGCTTGCATAGTTGTGGCGCTGGCTTTTTTAAGTTCGGCAAAGAAATTAACCGAGGCTTGGCGGCCTCTGGCGCTCGCATCGCCAGTTCGTAAATTTTGCGCCGCCAATAATGCGGCGTGGGGATCAATTTTCATCAGGTTCAAGCGATTCTGCTAAACGAATTTATGGTTAATAGTTTCATAATTCGGTTAGCCGTTGGTTAATGCGGCAAATTGCACTGCACCAATAGACCTTCGGCCTTTGCTGGGATACAAAGAAACGAATCTTTTAATTACACCTGCAAACCACCAGCAAGGAGCCGAAAATGGCACATCCAAACAGTTTTGATTGCAAATCCACCCTTGATATTGACGGTGAGGTATTTGTTTATTTTGATCTGAAAAAGGCCGAAGCCAACGGGTTATCCGGCATTTCAAAACTGCCCTATTCGTTAAAGGTATTGCTGGAAAACTTGCTACGCAAAGAAGACGGTATAAATGTCAAGAAACAAGACATTGTTGCGATTGCTGATTGGCTGCAAAACCGCAAATCCAACCATGAAATAGCATTTTCTCCGGCTAGAGTATTGATGCAAGATTTTACCGGAGTTCCAGCGGTGGTTGATCTGGCGGCAATGCGCGATGCGGCGGTTGAATTAGGTGTTGGCGCAAGTGCGATCAATCCATTAGTGCCGGTTGATCTGGTAATTGATCACTCGGTAATGGTCGATAATTTTGGTGCTTTCGATAGTTTCGAAAAAAACGTTAAACGTGAATATGAAAGAAATGGCGAGCGTTATACTTTTCTGCGCTGGGGCGGTGAGGCGTTCAAAAACTTGCGCGTGGTGCCACCGGGAACTGGAATTTGCCATCAAGTAAACCTTGAATATCTGGCGCAAACCGTATGGACGGCGCAAATTGACGGTGAAACAGTGGTTTATCCCGATAGCTTGGTCGGCACCGATAGTCACACCACAATGATCAATGGCCTTTCCGTATTAGGTTGGGGTGTTGGCGGTATCGAAGCCGAAGCTGCGATGTTAGGCCAGCCAATATCAATGTTGATCCCCGAAGTTATCGGCTTTGAGCTAACCGGCACATTACCCGAAGGAATTACCGCTACCGATCTGGTTTTGACCGTAGTGCAAATGCTGCGTGAGCGCGGCGTGGTTGGTAAATTTGTCGAGTTTTACGGTGAAGGTCTGGATCATTTATCATTAGAAGACGAGGCGACCTTGGCCAATATGGCGCCAGAATATGGTGCTACTTGCGGGTTTTTCCCAATAGATGACGACACTATTAAATATCTAACTGCAACTGGCCGTGATCCGGCACGGGTGAAATTGGTTAAGGCCTATGCCAAAGCCCAAGGTATGTGGCGCGATAGTGCAAATAAGCCAGAATTTACCGATAGCTTGCACCTTGATATGAGATCTTTGCTGCCGTCTATTTCCGGCCCCAAGCGACCACAAGATCGGGTGCTATTATCCGAAGCACCAAGCAGTTTCGCTGGCTCGATGGCTGGCGAGTTTGGCGTAAAAGAAGGGGGTGATATTCGTTACCCGGTAGAAGGCGAAGATTATGATCTTGGCCATGGTGATGTGATGATTGCGGCCATTACCTCTTGTACTAATACCTCAAATCCTTCGGTGATGGTAGGCGCTGGCTTGGTTGCCAGAAACGCCAGAGCCAAAGGTCTAACCGTAAAGCCGTGGGTGAAAACTTCATTGGCTCCGGGGTCTAAGGTGGTTACTGATTATTTGCTAAAGGCTGGTTTGCAGGACGATCTTGATGCGCTTGGCTTTGATCTGGTTGGTTATGGCTGTACCACTTGTATTGGTAATTCCGGGCCGTTAGCTCCGGCATTGTCAAAAGTTATCAATGATCACGGGCTTACATCTTGTTCGGTTTTATCTGGCAATCGTAACTTTGAAGGTCGCATTGGCCCTGATATTCGGGCT
>JAKITZ010000278.1 GCA_021647805.1 Robiginitomaculum sp. | reverse complement strand
ATTGGCTTACCATACGGCTAAGGCATTAGGTACGGATGTAGACAAACCTCGTAATTTGGCTAAATCAGTGACTGTGGAATAACCATATAAACGTGTTGTTTATATACTCCATCGACCCAAAAAGTGGGTACCGTTTTTTGGTTAAGTTGATGGATCAAGAAGATAAAGTATACTAAAAACACGGTTCAATTCAGTGTTTTTAGTATACGTAGCGAAAGCAGCAAAGCACGAAACATAATTGCTCCTGCGATCAAAGGACTAACCAAATAGATCGTTGTCAGCTCCGGTGTCGAGTTGGAAAACTTGACAAAATAACGGATTAAGCCTTTGGCTTTATGCCAATTGACCGCCAGCATACTAACTCTACTGGTCGAACCGATATGAGTTACTTCTGCTGTTGGTACAAAAACTACCTTACCATTTGAATTCCTCACTACGCGGCATATATCCAGGTCTTCCACATGTAGGAAATATTTTTCGTCAAACCCCTCCAGGCTTTCAAAATCTTTCTTACGAAACATCATACAGGCACCGCTTATCGATGGAACTTCTATTGGTTGTTCTGGTAAAGCTTGTTTCTCCCAATGCATATCAGCAAACAGCGAAGAAAACCTCTCCAATTTATACAGACCAGATAATGCAACCAATGCACTCCACAAGGTAAGCTTACCACGACGACCGCCGCGTTGTTCAGTTCCGCTTTCATTTAGTAGTCTTGCCCCAACAACGGACATTGCCGGCAATGTCGCCAGACAAGCACTTAGTTGATCAACAGTATCGCGATGTAAAATCGCGTCGGGGTTTAAAAACATCAATAGATTGTGACAACTTTTGCTTGCTCCCAAATTACAGGCAGCAGAAAATCCGATATTACCATGGCCGGTAATTAAACTGACCATAGAGTGGCCGTCACAAAAATCATTCAGACGGCTCAGCGTTTTTTCACCATTGCCATTATTAACAATAATTACCTCAGCAACTTGCTCAACAGCCGTCTCTAGGCATTTCCACCAAGCTGATCCAGTGTAATAAGTTACAATAACCAAAGACACTTTATCGGCCAGTTTACTCATCTATCTAGCAATTCTTTAGTATTTTTGTCCGGAGCTGGCCCAACCAAGAAGCACATCGCCGCCACCCATGCCGCACAAGCCCAAAACCATTCTTGCCATGCACCAAAACTTAGAAACATAAATACTAAAAATGCCCCGCTTGAGCCAGCTATTGCCGCGCCTTGTAACCGACCTAAGTTCCAGCTCGATGAAACTCGTATTGCCAACATTAAAGTCGCCGCCGAAAATAAAGACACACCGACCAATCCCGTTTCCAACCATAATTGCAAGCCAAGATTATGCGGATGTAAGGATATGTTTGGAAGATCTAAGGTTTTAAAACGATAAGTCTCGGTGAATGATCGAGATGCATCAAGACCCCAACCAAACAGGGCTTTTTCTTCTATTCTAGCAATGGCAAAGTGCCACATATCAACACGCATTGCCCAAGAATCCGGTAAAGCAGTTTTATCTACCATACCCAATAAAGTCGAAATCAGTATTGGTGACAGCATAAATGAAAGTATCGCGGTTAAACCAACTAACAATATTGTGGTGCGCGGAAAATACCAACCGCTGATAAATAAAACACTGGCCAGCAAAACCCCGGCCATGCCAGCGCTTAGACTAAATTTCCAGCAAATAGCAAAGACAATTAAGCCAAAAACAACTCCAGCTGCTTTTCCACGCCAATCAGGTATTAGCATATGACAAAACGCCCAAGCTACAGGCACTGCACAGACTAGTGCACTAAGGCCACGAGTTGCATCACGTGTTTTTTGATTAAACGGCACTCCTTGCTCATAAAGCAATGAAAACACACCCAAAAACGCAGTGCGCGTGCTGAAAAAGGCGTGGGAAGCCAACCCGCATCCCGATATCGCCACCGCCTATGCCAGCATCGCGCCGGAGGAAACCCCGCAAGAGCGCCTTACCCGTTTTCAGCCTTTGCTGAAGCTGCGCGCGGACCACCCTGCCAGTGCAAGGCGCGCCAGCCTGTTCAGCATGGCGCGCCTGCCATTCGATCCCGCCCGCTACGCTGGTCATGTCCATTACCGTATCTGCCATGCAATACTTCCCTGCTTTTCCGCCGGACTATACGTTGCCCTTTAGCGCGCGCGGCCCTATCTGGCGCGCCATGCCTTTTGTTGCCGA
>JAKITZ010000048.1 GCA_021647805.1 Robiginitomaculum sp. | reverse complement strand
GGGGTTAAAACCAGGGATAACGAACAATTCCGAGCAAAAGTGGGTACCGGTTTTGCGGTTAGGAAAGTCGACCAGTAAAAATGACCCTTAGAGGTTACCCCTCAATTAGCAATCATTGGCAAAGAGGTTACCTGAGCCAAGGGTTAATTTGCAAACATTGCACCCTCATTCACCCTTGTTAGCAATCAACAGCCGGGGATAAGTCTCAAACATGCTCGTCTTACACCCACTTGCTATAATAGTTCTGCAAGTGGTTATAAAACGCCAGTTTGCGGCTGTTTGACATGGTGAATATGCGCTAAATCCCATAAAACGTGGGTTTAGTGATGATTGCTAAGGATATTATCACAACAAGTATTGCTTACTGGCGAACCTTTTTAAGATTTATCCGTGGGGAAAATATGAAAAATTGCCAATAGGTTTTATTTCATGGTCTTTGCTAATGTTTTTCATTGACTTCTTTGGCGGTTACAGGCTTTGCAGTATATACTATCAACCCAAAGAGTGGAAACCGGTTTTTGGGTGTTTTGAAGTAGACAAATTTCACTAGCAGGAGAGCCAAATGGCCGACACCCCAAAAAAGATTGTACTGGCTTATTCTGGCGGTCTTGATACTTCGATTATCTTAAAATGGCTGCAAATGGAATTGGGCGCAGAAGTGGTGGTGTTTACTGCTGACCTTGGACAAGGCGAGGAGCTGGAGCCGGCACGTCAGAAAGCTGTTGATCTTGGTGTAAAAGAAATTTTCGTCGAGGATCTACGCGAAGAATTTGTCCGCGATTATGTGTTTCCGATGTTTAGAGCCAATACGGTTTATGAGGGGCGTTATTTGCTCGGCACGGCGATTGCCCGGCCGCTAATTGCCAAGCGCCAAATCGAGATAGCTCGCTTAACCGGAGCTGATGCGGTTTGTCATGGAGCTACCGGCAAAGGCAATGATCAGATACGTTTCGAGTTGGCTTATTTGGCATTGGATCCAGAGATTAAAATTGTTGCTCCGTGGCGGCAATGGGAGTTTGGATCGCGTACAGATCTGATTGCCTATGCTGAACAACAAGGAATTGCCGTTCCTGAAGATAAGCGCGGCGAAGCCCCGTTTTCTGTTGATGCAAATTTACTGCATACTTCGTCCGAGGGTAAAGCGTTGGAAGATCCAGCGATTGAGGCACCAGAATTTGTCTATCAACGGACAGTGCGCCCAGAGGACGCACCGGACACGCCGCAGATCATCACTATCGGCTTTGAAAAAGGCGATCCGGTTAGTATTGACGGCGAAAACTTATCTCCTGCTAGCCTGCTGACCCGCTTGAACGAACTTGGCGGCAAGCACGGTATTGGCCGGCTGGACTTGCTGGAAAACCGCTTTATCGGCATGAAGTCACGGGGCATTTATGAAACCCCGGGCGGCACTATCTTGCTTAGCGCTCATCGTGGTATTGAAGAAATTACCTTGGACGGTGGCGCGGCGCACCTTAAAGACGAGCTAATGCCGCGTTATGCAGAACTGATATATAATGGGTTTTGGTTCTCGCCAGAACGCGAAATGCTGCAAGCGGCAATTGATGCTTCGCAGGCCATGGTAAGTGGTGAAGTCAGGGTGAAGTTGTATAAAGGTTTGGCCAGTATTATTGGTAGAACTTCGCCAAATTCACTGTATTCATTGGAACACGTAACCTTTGAAGACGACGTGGTTTATGATCAAAAAGATGCCGACGGATTTATTGAACTAACCGCTTTGCGGCTTCGTTTGCTGGCCGGACGCGATCGCAGTGCTGGTAAGAATAGCTAGGTCTACAACAACCCGCGAACCATCACATAACCCATGCCACCAAGTCCGATCAGGCTTATGCCAAAACAAAGCGAACGGACTAATTTGATATTAAGCCAATAACAAAACAGATAGGCAAAGCGCGCTCCAGCATAAACCCACGCAAAATAAGCCAGCCATTTAGCATCGGCGCCGCTTAAAATCCCGATAAGGGCAAAAATGATGAAAATAGCAATGCTTTCATTCATATTGCCCATGGCGCGATTGGATCGGAACAAAAAGTTGGAATGATCTTCCTTTGCCAATATTCCGGGAGTCTTTTTGGCGATAACCCCAGCGACATCGGCAACTAGCAGGCTAAGGAATAATATGAATCCAGAGGCCGCTACTGCCAGACCTGTTGAGTGATATATTGCAATGTTTTCCATCAGTTTTCTTCCTTGGTTAATAGACCCTGACCGTAACTTGCTTAAAAGAATAGCAGGTGTTTTCACAGCATGCAGAAAACCTTAACTACCTCTATTTTACTTACAGGCTTTGCTTGCTTTGTCAGTCAAACTATCCACTCGCAGCCCAATTTCTAAAATTTCGGTTGGGGTTAGTCCAGCTTTTAACAGTGCGGAAAATGCCTGCTCAAGGCTTTTTCTGTTTTGCGGTACAGCCAATGTCGCCAATGCTTTTATTTCTCTATCGGTGGAGTTCTTTTCAATAAACTTGGCATAACAGACGCATTCCGAGCGTGGTTCACCTTCGGCAAGACAGGCATTAGTCAATTGCTCAACAGGGGTGGGCGCAGCTAGTAGGCTAACAACAAGAAGGAAACTCATTTAATCAATTCCATTAAGTAAAGCGCTAAACCATGATAAATACACATGAACGTGATATGAACAATGTTTTATGTTATTTGAATGTTGGCTGAAACCTGCTTATAGTTAATTATTGGTCATATTACTTTGGAGATTACCCATGCGCTCACCACTTTATCTAGCTTTAGCCAGTGTTCTGGTGCTTGGTGCTTGCGCCACCGCAACCCCATACCAATCCGCAGAAAACAATAATCGTGGATTTAGCGAGCAACAAATTGAAAAAGATCGCTTTCGTGTGAGCTTCGCAGGTAATTCAGTTACTAACCTTAGCACGGTGGAAAATTATTTATTATATCGTGCTGCCGAATTGACCACCCAGCGCGGGTTTGATTACTTTATTATTGCCGAGCGGGAAGTTGATAAAAAACAGCGAGTGGTTGGCACTTCTTATTACGGTGTCGGGCATGGACATTTTGGCTGGAATTATTATAGCCGTGGGCATGGTTGGGGTTATAGCGCCGGTTATGGTCATGGCTTTGGCGGAAGATACGGGTTTGGCCGCGGATTTTATGGCGGCGGCTTTGGCTCTGGTTATGATTTGCGCCAGATCACCAGCTATGAGGCATTTGCTGAAATAACTATGGGGTTAGGCGCAAAACCTGCTGATAATGAGCGGGCTTACGATGCGGCAGACGTTATGCGCAACCTCGCCGGTGAAATTAAAAGACCACAGCAATAAATTAAACTTTATAGCGCAGAATTTATTACCTACTTTACTAATTATAAAATTGTCAAAAAAGCGATCTGTTTACACGGATCGCTTTTTTCTTGTTTTTACCTGTAATTTGACAAAATCCATAGTAAGGTGCTGACTAAGCCCATGTGTTAAGAGGATCAGTCATGGAACAACAAAGCTTACCGCCAACCAGATTTACCGGCCCCGGACAGTATCTTTTATGGATGTTCAGTTTTGTTGTGGTGGTGGGTACCTTGGGGTATTTGTTACAGGGTCAGATACTTGAAGCATTTGAAGCTAATATTGCAATCAACGGATTGATAGCATTGGTGTTTGTGGTTGCAGTGCTTTATTGCTTTCGTCAGGTGCTAAGCGTTTCACCAGCGGTTCGCTGGGTGCGTAAGTTAACCAGATCAAGAAATTTTAATGACATGCCATCACCGCCGGGCTTGATCGCGCCAATGGCGGTGTTGCTGGCGGAAAATCCGGGAAATATTCGCCTGTCTTCTGCTTCCAGCAATTCGATAATGGACGCGGTAAGCGCCAGAATGGACGAGGCCGGACAGATCACCCGTTATCTTGGCCGGTTACTTATTTTTCTTGGACTCCTTGGTACGTTTTGGGGCTTGCTGCAAACAGTTAGCTCGGTAGGTGATGCGGTTAGTGCATTATCAAATGCCAGCGGTACCGAAGAGGATATGCGTAAACTAATGGCCGCCTTACAAGAGCCGATCAAGGGCATGGGTACAGCGTTTTCCTCGTCACTTTTTGGACTGTCTGGGTCATTGGTTATTGGTTTTCTTGATCTGCAAGCCGGACAAGCACAAAATCGTTTCTTCCAAGAAGTCGAGGACTGGATTCATTCGATCTCGCGGGTGTCCACCGCTATTGGCGCAGACCCTGGCTCGCCAGCTTATGTCTCTGTTTTGCTAGAGCAATCAGCAGAAAACATAATCGCGCTGGAGCGAACTTTGCGTAAATCCGAAGAACGCAGGAATGATGGAATTGATCTAGTGCGCGAGGAAATACAACTTCTTACTAGAACTATTGTTCAACTGTCCAAAGATGGTAAGCGTTAATGGCTCGCATCAGAAGATCACGTGAGGGTAATGAGGATTATTGGCCGGGATTTGTTGATGCTTTGGCGACCTTATTGCTGGTGGTGGTGTTCCTTTTGGCATTGTTTATTGCCGCACAATTCACCCTTGGCCGGGCGTTATCTTCCAAAGACGCAGCCCTTGATAGCGTTCGAGCGCGTCTTTCTGCACTGGCGGAAATGCTGGCATTGGAAAAAGCCAAGGGCGAGCAAGCTAATGAGCAAGTTGCCAGATTGCTGGTAACCTTAGAAGAAGCAAAATCCGCCGCAAATGAGCAAAGCTTGTTAATCGCTGGCTTGCAAACACAAATCACCGATGGCTTAAGTGCTATTGGGGTTACCGAACAAAAATTATCCGAGGAACAAGAGTTGTCACAACAAGCCCGCGATGAAGTAGCAGCATTAACGGCGCAATTGGCCGCATTAAACGCGCAATTGGCTAGCCTTAATCAAGCACTAGAAGCAGCAGAAGCCAAAGATACCGAGCAGCAGGTGCAGATAGTAAACCTTGGTAAACGCTTAAATGCAGCCTTGGCACGTCAAGTTTCCGAACTGGCCAGATACAAGTCGGAGTTTTTTGCTAAAATGCTGGAAATCATGGGCGAGCGTGATGGTGTGCGTATCGACGGTGATCGTTTTGTATTTGAAAGTGATGTCCTATTCGCCAGTGGCTCTGCCGATCTAAACCCGGCAGGCGAGCAGCAATTACTGCAAATCGCCCATGCAATCAGCGAAATTGCCACTGAAATACCAACTGATATTGAATGGGTGATCCGGGTAGATGGTCATACCGATATGGTTCCCATTCGTGGCCGTTATGCCAATAATTGGGAGTTATCCACTGCACGGGCTTTGTCTGTGGTGCAGTTCTTTGAAAATTCCGGTGTGCCTCCTGAACACCTTGTAGCGGCCGGTTTTGGTCAGTATCACCCGTTGGACAAAGGTCGAGGGCGAGAAGCCTTGGCACGAAATCGCCGGATTGAGTTGAAAATGGATACAAGGTAAATTGATACTCAAGTCTTGCTAGCTTTAACGCTGACCGGTACAAAGCAGTAAATATATAAAACTAAGCTTCAGGGACTTGCAAAATGGCCGGACATTCCAAATGGGCAAATATTCAACACCGCAAAGGCAGACAGGATAAGCTGCGCGCGAAAGCATTTTCAAAATTATCCAAGGAAATAACCATTGCTGCAAAACTTGGCGGCGGTGATCCTGATGGTAATCCTCGCCTACGCCTGGCAATTAAAAATGCTAGAGGCGAAAGCATGCCGAAAGATAATATAACAAGGGCAGTTACCAAAGGTGCTGGTGGTGAGGGCGAAGCTTACGATGAAATGCGGTATGAGGGTTTTGGCCCCGGCGGGATCGGGGTAATTGTCGAAGTTTCCACTGACAATAAAAACCGCGCCGCTATGGAGGTTCGTACTGCTTTTGCCAAAAATGGCGGTAATCTTGGTGAGACCGGTTCGGTGTCGTTTATGTTCGATAGTGTTGGCGAGATAAAGTACTCTGCCGAGACAACTGATGAGGAGACAATGTTTGAGGCAGCCTTAGAAGCTGGCGGTGATGATGTGGTATCCGATAGCGAGCAGCATATAGTTTATTGCGCCAGAGAAGATATGATAGATGTGGCGGCGGCATTGGAAGAAAAATTTGGCGAAGCAAAAGCTGCGAACTTAATATGGAAACCGCAAAATTTGATCGAGCTTGATGTTAAATCCGCCGGGACTTTGCTTAAAATGCTCGAAGCTCTTGAAGATTGCGATGATGTGCAAAATGTCTATGCCAATTTCGATATTTCCGATGAAGTGATGGCTGCTCTTGATGAGTAAGGTGCTGGTCTAATGTCAATCATCAGAATTATTGCTGTTGGTATTGCGATTTTGTTGGCCAGTTCGTGTAATGGGCAAGCCACAGATTCCGAAACCATAGAGACAACTATTTCGCAAAGCTCTGAACGCTATGCTCATTATTTGGGCAATGCTGGGGTGATGATTAGTGATGGCGAAACTAAATTATTGTTTGATCCGTTGTTCGAGCAAAATTTCCACATTTACCAAAAAGTCCCGGCCTCTTTGCAAGCTAAGATGCTGGCTGGTGAGGCACCTTATGACGATGTTGATGTATTGTTGATCAGCCATGCGCACGGTGATCATTTTTCTGCCGATATGGTTTTGGCCTATATGAGCGCAAATCCTTTGGTCAAATTAGTCGCCCCAAAGCAGGCGGTTGATAAGTTAGCCGTGGCTGGATTAAGTAAAACCGATATGACAAGGGTAACTGCTATTGATCAACAAATAGCAGATAAGCCAATTATTGTGCAAATCGGATCAATTATGATCGAGGCAATAACCATACCGCATTCCGGCGGTCAAAGATTTGCTGATGTGCGAAATACTGTTTATCGGGTGCATTTGCAAAATCAATATCAAGTAATACACCTTGGCGATGCTACCATCGAAAACCCACCCTTTGCCAAACAGCAAGAGTTTTGGGACGAGCAAAGCAATGAGTTATTATTAACCCCGTATTGGTTATTCAAGAATCCACAGCGACAGGCAAATATAGATGTTCATATCCGCCCGCATCGCTCGATAGGTATTCATGTTCCTACTGCTTTGCATGAGTTAAAAAAACGCTATGGCAGTGCCTTGGACGAAGTGGATTTATTCACCAAGCCGGGTGAGGAACGAGATTTAAATAGTATAGAAAACGAAAATTAGGAGAAATAATATGACCCGTAAACTTTGTCTTATAACTGGCGCTTCGGCTGGTATTGGTGCGGCACTTGCTCGTGAATATGCTGCTAATGGTTGGGATCTGGCATTAACCGCACGCCGTGAGGATCGCTTAAAAGAATTAGCCGACGAGCTAAAGGGCAAATACGGTATTGAGTGTTTAACCATTGCCGCAGATCTGGCCAAAAAATCTGCTCCCAAAGCGATTATCAAAGCAATTAAAGATGCCGGCAGACAAGTTGATGGCCTTATTAATAATGCGGGCTACGGCTTACCCGGAACCTATAATACCCCGAGCTGGAAAGACCATGAGCAGTTTTTAACCGTGATGCTAACCGCGCCGCTGGAGTTGTGTTATTTGGTGTTGCCAGAAATGCAAAAACGTAAATTTGGCCGAATTATCAATGTAGCATCACTGGCCGGTCATTTGCCCGGAACCAATGGTCATACTTTGTACGGCGCCGATAAATCGTTTCTGATCAAGTTCTCACAATCATTAAATGTCGAGAATTTGCGCCATGGTGTGCATGTAAACGCGCTTTGCCCGGGTTTTACTTTTTCGGAATTTCACGATGTAAACTCCACCCGTAAAATGGTTTCTAAGATGCCTAATTATATGTGGGAAAGTGCCGAGCGAGTGGCAAAAGAAGGTTATGCGGCGGTAGAGAGAAATGATCCAGTGCATATTACCGGCAAGGTCAACAAATTAGTTGCGCTGTTAATTCGGATACTTCCCGAAGCAGTCGGCATGGCAATGATGAACTCGCAATCAAAAAACTTTCGAGTTGAATAAAAGAAAACACTTTGTTTTGAGCGTTCAAAATGATTGACCCGCAAAGCCTTATATTATTTGCCGGTGCCTGTTTGGTGCTGGCGATGATCCCGGGGCCAGATAATTTATTTATTTCAGCCCAAGCAATCAGCCATGGTAAAAAAGCAGGTTTTGCGGCGGCTTTTGGGATTATAGCTGGCTTGGTCTTTTGGTCATTGGCTGCGGTTTTTGGCCTAACTGCCATGATCTCAACCATGCCTGCGGTTTTGATAATTATCCAAATTGCTGGCGCTGGATATTTGTTGTTCTTGGCATTTGATCTTTGGCGTAATACCGGCCAGCAATATAATATAAGCCTTCCCAATGATAAAATATTCTGGCGCGGGTTTACCACTAATATTTTAAATCCGAAAATTGGATTGTATTATTTGGCGTTCTTGCCGCAATTTATTGCTCCCGATGGCTTGGCAATATGGCTGCAAATGCTGATCCTGGTAGCGATATTTAATATTATTGGCGGATCGGTCATGTTTGGTGTTGCTCAAATAGTTGGCAGCGCCGGACAAGCCATATCTGGAAAACCAAGCACCAAGAAATGGCTCAGCCGGTTTGGCGCGTTAATTCTTGTGGGTATTGCGGTTAGGCTTGTTTGGCAGTTATTGCTCTAGTTACTCTTGCTTTGGCTCCGGCATGCCAACCGCGTGAAAACCTGCGTCCACATGTACCACTTCACCGGCAACCGAGCGCCCAAGATCACTAAGCAACCAAAGCGCAGATCCGGCCACACCTTCCATTGATGTATCTTCTTTTAGCAAGCTCCAGTCTTTGCCGGTAGATAACATTCCTCTGCCACCGGAAATGCCAGCCATCGCCAAAGTGCGCATAGGGCCAGCGGAAATTGCATTGACCCTGATCCCTTGGTGACCAAGATCTCTAGCAATATATCTGGTACAGGCCTCGAGCGCTGCTTTGGCCACGCCCATGACGTTATAGTTGGGAATAACCCGTTCGGAGCCAAGGTAGGTCAAAGTAATAATGCTTGATCCCGGTTTCATCATTGGTGCGGCAAGTTTAGCCGCAGCAACAAATGAAAACGCCGAAATATCCATGGTCATTTTGAAATTTTCACGAGTGGTGTTTTCAACAAAACTACCCTTTAGACCCTCACGGCCAGCAAAACCGATTGAATGAACCAAAAAGTCCAGCTCGCCCCATTTGTCCGCAACTTCGGCAAAGGCTGCTTCCATGGACGCATCATCGGCAACATCACACTGGGTGAAGATACTGGCATTGACGGATTCTGCCAATGGCCGCACGCGCTTTTCTAGGGCTTCACCAAGATAAGTAAAACCAAGCTCGGCACCTTGAGCATGAAGTTGTTGCGCAATCCCCCAAGCGATGGAGTTTTTATTGGCAACGCCCATGATAAGCCCGCGCTTACCATGCATTAATTCGCCTTTGGGAAATTCGTGTTCAGCCATAACCAATCCTTGCTTGATGATATAGTTTAAGCCCAAGACTAACTAAACTTGAAAAATAGGCAACAAATTACTGATACTCGACGGTCGATTTTGCTTGACGGCTCTTTGCTTTTGCAGGTCTCATAAATCCAAATAATAATGAGTGGGTATATGGCATTATCGTTATACAAACGGTCTATTGCGGCAGTTTTGCCCAGTTTTGCGGCTGGCTGGGCTGGGCATGTGAATAATTGGGGTGATTTAGCGAAGCAACTATCACTTAGCAATGATATTGTTGCACCAATAATTGCTGTTTTACCAAATTCGGCGCAAGATTTTTTATTCGTTCAATACCCCGGCCCGACTATTTTTGTATTAAGCGCTGTGCTGCTGTTTAGTGTTTTATTGCTTCGACCATTTGATTCTGTACTGGCTGTAGTTTTTCCTGATCCGCCGGACATTCTTGATCGGCAATTAATCCGTAAGAGCGCTTTGGACATCGAAGCCTATGCTCCAGATCAAGATTTTCTTGGCCGGGAAAAAGAACTTGCAGCTGTGTATAAATTTGCCACCGGTGAGTATCAACATAAACATGCTTGGATGTGTTTACATGGGCGCATGGGTCATGGCAAAACTCGGCTGGCTTTGGAATGGCTAAAGCAGTGGCGAAAAGACGGTTGGGACGCTGGTGTATTGGGCGAGAGGGTCGCACTTATAGACGTAAAAAGCACTCGTATTCGCAAACGCACCGCTATTGTCATTGATAATGCCAATAGTTATGGCGATTTATTACAAATTCTGACGGAATTATTTGTTCAGGCAAAAAACCATCCATTACGGGTTATTCTGGTTGACCAAAGCAATCCGGTATACGGCATCAGTGTCGCCGAACATGGCCTTGAAGTCCTTAACGACAACAAAAGAGATGAGTTGCGACTTCGAGAGCTTGATCAAGCATCAGCGGTAACATTAGGCGAAGCAAATGGCTGGGACGCGACGAATATTCATCAGGCCGAGGGACGGCCATTATTATTACGTTTGGGCACAGAGCCTTGGGCGGAAATTTCCCGGCGGGCCAAGGAACGGCTAATACTTGCCGATCAATTATTTGGCTCAACGGGGCAAGAAATGCTAGCGTTTATTGCGCTGGCTGGGCCAATCAACGAGGCAGAGCAAAAACAAAAATTCCCACAAACTTCGCGTGTAAAGTCGTTAGCGCGATTGTTTGAAGGTGAAAGCAGAAAAGTGCTTAGACAAGGCTTGCCCGGCCTGCACCCAAATATTCTAGCGGGGGAGATTTTATTACAATGGTTGGCGGAACAGCAAGCTGAAGCGGCTATGATATTGATTAAAAACGCCATCGAACATAATCCAAAGCATGCGCGCAACCGTATTGATGCGATGATCCGCGAACAAGCGAGCAATCCTGATAATCAAACGTTTCCCGAACGGACAAAAGCATTGAAAATACTTGATGCGGCTCGTCCGGATAGTTGGGCGCAACAACCGGCGCAAATCATAGATGAATTGCATACACAACAACACAATTTGGGTGAGGCCGGTGAAATTGATGCGATGATAACTCTGCATCAAGAAATAAAAATACACGCGACACCATGGCCAAATGACCTAGCCGTACAACAGGAATGGGCAAGGTCTTTGTTTTGTTTATTGTCTCACCTTGATCACCTGAAATATGAAGAATTGTATACTAACACATTAAAATCACTAAATGACTTACAAGAGAATTTTGCCGATGATAGCGAAATTGCCTTACAGCGAGCCAAGGCGGCGTTTAATGCTACCTCGGATTACGGCAGAGCAGCATTGGCCGGGGAGCCGGAGTTTTGGGATAAATTAACTGCTGAGTTGATGGTGTTGGACGCGCTTAGGAACGCCTTTGTCAATGATAGCGAAATTGCCTTACAGCGAACCAATGCGGCAGCTAATGCTGCCTTGCATTATGGCAATGCAGCATTGGCCGGCAAGCCGGAATTTTGGGATAAACTGACTGCTGAGTTAACGCTGTTGGACGCGCTTAGGAATGCCTTTGTCAATGATAGCGAAATTGCCTTACAGCGAGCCAAGGCGGCAGTTAATGCTATCTTGTATTACGGCAGAGCAGCATTGGCCGGGGAGCCGGAGTTTTGGGATAAATTAACTGCTGAGTTGATGGTGTTGGACACGCTTAGGAACGCCTTTCCCTCTGAGCCTAAGATTGCCTTGGCACGAGCCAAGGCGGCGTTTAATGCTATCTTGGATTTTGATTGTACAACTGGCAAACAACAACAACGTAGCGAGATTTGGAAGCAATTGGCCTATTTGTCATTAAAGTGGTCAGTTGATAGGGCAATACAGGCGATATTGAGTGAACGCATTCCTGAACTTACCTATCTGGCGCAGGAAAAAGCAGGTTGGCCATATGGTGTCCCACCGAAGTCGTAGACAGGAATGATCGACGTAGTGGGCGTTGGTTCTGCGTTAGGCAAATACCCTCAACTGGTTTTACTAAATATCACCGAGCCATTAGTGCCGCCAAAACCAAATGAATTTGACATGACGGAGTTTAGTTCCGCATCAACGGTTTTGGTGATGATATTGGCGCCGTCAATTTCTGGATCAATGGTTTCAATATTGATGCTTGGCGCGATAAATCCGTGTTTCATCATCAGTAAGCTATAAATTGCTTCTTGCGCCCCAGCGCCACCCAAAGAGTGCCCGGTCATCGATTTGGTAGCCGATATCGCTGGCATATTGCTTTCGCCAAACACTCGTCTGATGGCGGCAATTTCAGTGCCGTCACCGGCCGGGGTCGAAGTGGCATGCGGATTGATATAGTCGATCGGCATTTTGCTGGTTTCCATCGCCAAACGCATGGCGCGTTCCGCGCCTTCGCCCGATGGTGCAACCATGTCATGACCATCAGATGTGGCGGCATAACCGGTTACTTCGCCGTAAATATCGGCACCTCTGGCAATAGCGGCCTCGCGTTCTTCGAGAATTACAATCCCAGCGCCGCCGGCAATTACAAAGCCATCGCGATTGGCATCAAATGCTCTTGAGGCCAGCTGCGGTGTGTCATTATATTTACTGCTCATTGCGCCCATAGCATCGAACATTACCGACATATTCCAGTGTAATTCTTCGCCGCCGCCAGCGATCATAATGTCTTGTTTGCCCCACTGAATTTGCTCGGCAGCCGAGCCGATACAGTGCAAGCTAGTGGTACAAGCACTGGAAATTGAAAAGCTCATGCCTTTAATTTTAAGACCAGTGGAAAGCGTTGCCGAAGTGGTCGATGACATGGCTTTTGGTACGGCAAATGGGCCAACTCGGCGCGGGCCTTTGGCTCTGGTAATGTCGGACACCCGCAATAATTCTTCGGTTGACGGCCCGCC